>CAZMXF010000100.1:0-8075 GCA_964570015.1 uncultured Oscillospiraceae bacterium
GTCGATTTCCGCCACGTAGTTGCTCTTGGATGTTGCAGGGGTGTTGTAATACTGTGATACGCCCAAAGCCAGACAGCTCTCCGGCATGCAGTTGCAGATTGCGAAGGTCTCGCCCTGATGCAGTGTCGTGATCTGGTGGACGCAGCCGCGGTCCTCTGCTTTCTGCAGCAGCTCCTTTGCCTCAGCAACGGAAACAGGCCGTCCCTTACCGGTGTGATTAAACATGTCACCGACATGACCCATGAAGATGCAAAGTCCTTCATCCAGGTCACCGCTGCCTTCGTTCATCATGCGACGGACTCTGCGGCACTGGCACGGGGTTACGCTCAGATGGCCTTCGTTCTCCTCGATGTATCTGCTGCAGCGCTCGTTATCTATTTTTTCGGCATCGGCAGGGATTGCGCTCTCCACCGGAATCACGCGCATGATGCCGGCCCCCATCGGAGTATTCGGCGCATGCTCGATCTGGCTGGTTGTCGCATGCTGCTGGAACGCATAGGCGATCTCCGGGTGTGCGATACAGAACTTCTCGTTGATGAGCAAAAATTCAAAAATGCCCGGAGTATAGGGAGGCAGAAGATAGACTTCCAGGCCAACCTTAGGTACGATAACCTGCACGCAGAGACCGATATCGGTGATTTCATGCAGAACTTCTCTGGTGCGCTTCACAGACATTCCCGCCTTGCGGGCGATCATCGGTACAAAACCCGGCTTCATGCTGGTCAGTGCGAGCATGACTGCGATCTGCTCGTCGGTGATCCACTGTTCAAAGACCTTGTATTCCGCGCAGTCGGGAGTGATCTTATAGTGTCCGTCGTTGATCTTTTCACACAGGCGGACCAGGTTTTCTCTGACTTCCATGCGTTCTCCTCCTTCAAGGCAGCCGTTATTACGGCTTGTTATGCATCTTGAAAATATTGATTTATTGTTTTTTGGGACGCTTTCCGGTACAGGTACTTCTCTCCACCTCGTGCGGCAGGAATACTTCGTATAACCGAAAAAACAGTTTCACATTATAAAAGACCACTCACAGTTTATGGGCTGGAGCGGATCTTGTCAATGTCAGTTTTAAAAAGTGTATGGTTTTGTTCAGTTTTCGGCTTGTTTTTATTTCCGATCCGCTTTCATCCCTCGCTGCCGATACGCCAGAGGCGGTAGTATTCCGCCACTGCGGGGATCAGCTCCCGGATACGCACACCGGTGGTGTTGATGCAGAGGTGATACGCCTCCCTCTCTCCCCATGGATGAGACGCGATAATGTCGTGGAATTCTGCGCGGGATCGGTCGATCCGTTTCATCTGGCGGAGCATTTCCCGGTCCGTGAGTTTTTCACTCTCCGAAGCTCTGCTGCGGCAACGGGCAAGCTTGGAAGCTTCATCAGCATAGACGAAGAGCTTGAAGGGCTTCTGCTCCTCCAGCAGTGCATCGGCGGCACGGCCGACAAAGATGCAGTCGTCTTTGGACGCGAGCTCCCGGATGAGCTTTGTTTCAAGAGAAAGGATATGCATCGCGGTGTCAGAAACCGCTGCCATCTGCGAAAAGCTCTGTGCAAAATGGATGGGGTAGCGTACACGGGAAGAACTGTTCTCCAACTGTCGATCCAGGAAGTTTGGATCCATCCCTGTCTGCTCCGAGAGAGCCATCACGATCTCCCGGTCATAATACCGATAACCGAGTTCGTCTGCCAGGCGCTTTCCCAGTTCACGTCCGCCGCTGCCAAATTCACGGCTCACGGTGATGATATTTCCCATATTGTTTCCTCCGTTGATTCGGTTTGAGGGACTTCAGTCCAAACCGTATGGTCGCTTCCGAGTTCTTCCAGGACACTCGCGACATAGGCTGCCGTCAGGTCCTTAGTACTGAGCCAGGCCGAAGCGAGGCTCCCGACTGGATCGTCGGCTTCAATACTCCTCAGATCGCCGGCAAAATAAGCGAGATTCAGTTTCCGCATCCAGTTCATAAGGCGTTCCGCATCCGCTTCTTCGGCTCCCGGCGGAAGCTTGATCTTGGAATGCGCCGAAAGGTATTCCGCCGCAGCGTTTTGAAAATCCCTGAACACCGGCTCCGTTCTCCCGTTTCGCTCTGCCCATGCAGCCATGTCGAGCCGTCTTGTTTGATAGGACCACATTCCGTCCGTGTATGTCAGCATACCGTACTGGCAAGGCCAGGAGCATAGCGCAGACCCTGCGATCTCCGTCAAATTCTGCTCCGTTCGGATGTGCTGTATGTGCAAATGCCCACTCAGGAAGACTCGCACACCATAGGTCCTCAGCAGCTCTGCAAGGCGGTCGCTTTCCGCAATCACATACCCATCCCGAAACAGGCTGTGCCGGAACAGGTTCTGGTGTCCTGCGGCAATCACCTGCGCACCAGCTTTCTTCGCGGCACGAAGCTGATCTTCGGCCCATGTCAAGGTTCGATCCGATATGCCGCAGAAATGTTCAAGAGTATTGAAGTCCAGCATCAGGAACCGTAGTCCGTCATCAAGCTTATAGACATAGCTCAGAGAATCCGGTGCAGTCGACAGTGCGCTTTCAAATCCGAACTCTCGGTAGATTTCCCGGAACAGTTCCGTCGTGGCAAAGGGGACGCGGGTGTAATTCTCCCCTTCGAAGCGGGCCGCATTGATGTTATATACATCATGGTTACCTGTCAGAACCAGAACCGGAATCCCGGCTTCCTGCAGAGGGTGGAGCCTTGCAGCCAGAGCCTCATGACTCATCACAGCCCCGTTGAAACTCAGATCCCCTGTCAACAGGACGGCATCCGGAGCTTTTTCCGCTGTGAGCTGCTCTTCGATAAAGGCATCCAGAATTTCTTCCGACCAGGGCATGAACTTGCTGTCACCGGCGGCGAGCACGCGCTGATAGCTGGATCCGCCGTCAGTAAGCGCCGGCGAGATAAAATGCGGGTCACTGGCCACCGCAATCCGGTAATCCGCCGATGCCGAAGCGGAAAAGGCTCCCAGCAGCAGAGCCAATGTCATTCCGCAGAGAATGCGCAGGTGTCTCATCCTTCTTCTCGGTCAAGCTGTCCTTCGTCCAGCTCTCTCCATTCAAAGGGCTCCGAAGCCGCTTCTTTCACCGGGATGCTTCCCGGCACGGCAGCAGATCTGCCCCGCCTTTCCGGATCAGATTCTTCTGTCTGGATCTTTCTGCTTCCGTAACCGATCACCTCATGGATCAGGATGTCCGTCTGGATGCCCTTCGGTCTGACCCAGCGTTCTCCTTCCGGATTCAGAATTACCTGATCTCCGGCCGCCCGCAACGTCTCTGTCGAGATCAGGATCTCATCATCACCGGTAAATCCTTCGATACGCGAAGCCAGATTGACATTCCGCCCGATCATGTCATACTTGGCACGCGTCTGAGATCCGATGTTGCCAAGAATGGCTTCGCCCGTGTGTATTCCGATTCCCATGGACAGGCGCGGATAGCCGTGTTCCTCGTTCCAGACGTTGACCATCGGCATCCGCCGCTGCATCGCTACTGCACAGGCTACCGCGTCCCTGGCCGCATCTTCGTTTGGCCGGGGCGCACCGAAAACCGCCACAATCGCATCGCCGACAAAACTCAGGATATTTCCCTGCCAGGAGTTGACTATCTCGATCATTTCCTCCAGATAGTGGTTCAGCATTTCAATAAAGTCGGTAGCATTCATACTCTCGGAGAGCTGCGTCGATCTGCGAATATCCGAAAACATCATCGTCACAACCCGCCGCTCTCCCCCGATCCGAACGCTTTTTCCGCTCTCCAGAACTTCTTCCAGTACCTCATCCGAAAGGAAACTTGCCATCGTCCGACGGATAAACACATCCCGCTGTTCAAGGCTGCTCTTCAATCTTGCGTTTTCCTCTTCCAGATCCTGCATTTTTTGGCGTTCTTCCATTGTCATAGGCAGATCGTCTCTCCTTCCCGGGCAAAGTGTACGTCTTCCCGGCCGATTCGTTTTTCGATGGCAAGCAGTTCCGCATCCGTTTTCAGAGGATCATGATGTATCAGCAGAAGCTGTCCCGCTCCGGAGCGTTCCATTACTTCCTGAGCGGTTACAGCTGTGGAGTGGCCAAACCCGATTCGGTTCGGGTATTCATCTTCGGTATACTGGCCGTCAAAAAGGAGCAGATCCGTATCTGCGGAGAACGCTGCAATTGCGTTCAAGCCATCTTCATCCGGTTCGCAGTCCGTTGCGTAGACCAGAGATCTTCCATCGAAGGTGAGACGCATGATGGCCGCTCCGCCGGGATGATACCCGTTCATGGTTTCAACGGTCACACCGCCGATCTGAAATCGCTCCGAAAGTGTACGCAGTACAAGAGTCCCGGTATAGTCCATCAAACTCAACGGCCAGGACGGAGGGGAAAAAACATCATCCAGAATCTCTCTTGCTTCTTTCGTGCTTTGCGCCGGACAATACAGTACTGTCTCGCTCCCCTCCTGCAGCAGGCGCGGATACATTGCAAGTCCGAGCAGGTGGTCAAGATGAAAATGGCTCAGCAGGATCGAAGGTACCCTGACAAACTGAGTAGGAGCTTCAATCAGACCGCTTCCTCCGTCCAGGAAAATGGTATCATCACCAGCCCGAACCATATAGCAGGAGGTCTGTCCGCCGAAGATCATGCTGTCCGGACGACCAACAGGAATCGATCCGCGGCTCCCGAAGACGGTCAACTCGAAAGCATTCTTTTTCATGGCTGTATTCCGCAGATCAGTCTGCCTTTTCGCCGTTTACAAAGCCACGGTAGACATCCGCGAAAAAACTCAGTTTATTCTTGAGTCCGCCGCTTCGCTCCTCGCCCATTTTCTCTGCTGCGACGGTTTCAGATACAGTACGGCAGGCTTCTTCATAGTTTCTGGTCGTCTCACGAAGTCGGTGACTCAGCTGCTTGACCAGCAGGAAGACCTGTACGGGCTTTTCCTCAAAATAATCGGAAAACTCCGTCGCGTTGATTTCCTGGACTTCGGTCTGATCCGCAAGAGCGATTGCCGTAGCGCTCCGGGGTGCGTTCTCAATCATGCCCATCTCGCCGAAGGCCTCCCCCTCCCCAAAGACCGCAAGCTGCTTTTCCTTAGGGGTATTATAGTTGGCGTAGATTCCGATCTGACCGCTCTGGACTTCAAACATCGAATGGGATTCATCTCCCTGTGAAAAAACAAGTTCGCCCTTCTGATAGATATGGTTTTTCATATATCGATCGTATCCTTTCTTTCGATCTGCTTCAGTAAAACCGCAGCCCGGACATGTTGAGCATCATATACTCGTTCTGAATGGCCAACAGACGCGCTTCCAGTTCCGGATCCATCGGCGCGTTTTCGGGCTGTTCCGTAACATCACAGATAGCGTGGCAGACTTCCAGATAATCCTTTGTTGTTTTGCGCAGGCGCTGGCTTAGCTGCCGCAGGATCACAAAGACCTTGACCGGATCCTCTTCGAAATAGTCCAGGAAGGTGTTTTCCGTAATCTCATCCACCACTGTGTCGTCGGTCATCGCCACCACTGTGGCAGAGCGCGGTTCGTTCTCAATCAGTTCCATTTCGCCGAAGAATTCTCCCTCCTTCAGCTCTGCCAGTTTTCTGGCCTGTTTTGTGCCATAATTGGTAAACACCGCAACACTGCCGCTTTTAATACAGTACATGCAATCGCCGATCTCACCCTGCCGGCAGATGACGTCATCCTTTTTGAACTCCACTTTTTTCATCGTGTTCTCTACCTCCGCGATAAAACTGAGCACCGAATCCCATGTGCTTTGTTCTGTCTTCAGTTGTTTCTTATTATAAAAGTATTGTTGTATAAAATCAAATGTATTTTCATAAAAGCGAGTGATATCTTTCAATCCTTTTGCAAGACGAATCTCCTGACTCGCATTCTTTACTGCCAGATCTGTTATTCTTTCTTCTCAGCCTGTCTTTTCGGCACTTTTCCCTGCAAATCCTACATAGCGAGCAAACTTTTTTAAATGGAGCAACATAATTCTATTGCGCCTCCATGCAGAAAGCCCATTTGCTTTCACATAATTTTGCTGATTAATCTCCTTTTTTCTCTTGATCATTGTATTTTATTGTGTTATAATGGTTTACATAAAGAACATATCTCATGTATACGGAGGATCACTATGGGCAGAAGAAAAATCGATGACGGAAGAAACAAATCCGCTCCCGGCAGCGTG
The DNA here is from genome assembly GCA_964570015.1 of uncultured Oscillospiraceae bacterium. Taxonomy (GTDB): domain Bacteria; phylum Bacillota; class Clostridia; order Oscillospirales; family Oscillospiraceae; genus Limivicinus. Next base: position 6,164 of record CAZMXF010000100.1, read on the forward strand.
CATCCGACAGAGAAGTCCTCTCTGCCTGTCATCTGTGAGCAGGTGCGACGTTATCGTACGCTCCGGAAGATTGATCAGAAAGAACTTGCCCGTCAGCTGAATATCACCGCAAACGCCGTCAGCAACTGGGAGCAGGGCCGAAGTCGGCCGGACGTTTCACTGATTCCGGATCTCTGCCGCGTTCTAGGTATCAGCATCTATGAGCTCTATAAGGAAAAGGACCCTCACAGCTTCACGGAACGGGAAGACCGGCATATGCAGAACTACCGGCAGCTCAAGCCCGGTAACCGTTATCTGGTAGACGGTCTGATGGGGCACATGCTTCGCCTGCAGGAAGCGGAGAACGTCCCCGTGCTTTTGCATCTTCGTTACTTTGAAAAGCCTCTTGCTGCCGGCATCGGTGACCCGACTGAGTTTGAAGGGCTCAGTGACAGCATCTACCTATACGACAGTGAGGAATACCGCAGAGCCGACTATGTCTTCCGCATCAACGGCGACAGCATGGAACCGGACTATGAAAACGGTGATCTGGTTTTGGTGGAACGTATCCCCAGCGGGTTGCATCTTCGTGAGGGGGAGATCGGCGCTTTCATCGTCGGCAACGAGATGTACATCAAAGAATACCGCGCAGACGGGTTATACTCTCTGAACCCGAAGTACCACATGTTGAAGTTTGATGAGGAACAGGCCGTCTATCTCATCGGCCGGGTTCTGACGGTACTGAATCCCGACCGCATTGCAAGCCAGAGCGATATTGAAAAATTTCAGCTTCTCCACGAGTGAATCCTGTGAACACTGCCATATGCAAGGACACCGGGAACACATTCTTTGTCTTCCCGGTGTCCTTGTGTCTATTATATTGATCACCGGTATCCCGGTGCCGGTGCTTCTCCGCTGTCAGCCCCGGATCAGCTTCCCCGACGTCTCAAACAGCGTCGCAGGCTCTGCCGGCTTTTGCTTGCGCGTTCGTCTCCTTGATAACTTGATAAAGAGAATATGAATACCTTTCTCAGTCATCCAGGAGCATCCCGTTGATGATCTGCTGGACCATTCTGGGATCGAATCCGTCCATCGTCAGGGCTTTGAACCGGGCCGCGTCCTTTCCGTATTTACCGTCGATCACATCCTGTGCCACCTGGCCGTAACCCTGAGACAGCGCGTTTGCCATATGCTGAACACTCCAGTAGTCCAGTCCCTCATCGGTCACACTTTTTCTGCAGGACTCTCCAGTCCCGTATTTCCCGTTCATCAGATCCACTGCGGCAAGGTAGGCTTTGGTCGAGCCGCCCGAAACCATTTCCAGCTCATCATCGGAGAGCAGTCTCATATCGCTTTGCTTTTTCATGCTTCACTTCCCCCTTCTCCCTTTATCTCCGGCATCCGTGCATGTTCGGCGCCATGATACACAATGCACATCATGGTCAGATCATCAAATTGCGCTGCATCTCCGACAAAGGTGTCGACCGCTCGTCTGACCGCATTCATCGTCTCCTCGGCATCGGCATCGGGTACTTCGTTCAGGGCGGCAAGCGTCCGGTCTATGCCAAAAAGTTTCTCTTCACTGTTGTTGGCTTCTGCCAGCCCATCTGAATAGACGAAAATACGGCTTTCCGGTTCAAGCTGCAGCTCGTATTCCCGATAGTGAATCCCCTCCATCATTCCGACGGCCATGCCATGCCTGTCCTTGTACAGTTCATAACATCCACCCGGCTTTTTCAGGATAGGATACTCATGACCTGCATTCACCGCAATCAACTTTCCGCTCGGAATGTCCAGTATTCCAAGCCAGACTGTTACGAACATGGATTCTTTGTTTCTTTCCGTTATCAGCTGGTTAACCTGCTCCAGAGCCTGTTTCGGGCTGAGACCGGCAAGGACGCAGTTTTGCACCATGATTTTCACCATCATCATA
>CAZMXF010000101.1:0-8074 GCA_964570015.1 uncultured Oscillospiraceae bacterium
AGAACAACGGACCGAAGGTTCCGGAGCTTGTCATGGACAGCCTGCTGAAGGCAATGGAGGCAGGAACCATCCGGGTCGGAGAAGAGCTGCCTCCGGAGAGAGACCTGGCGGAGGCGCTGGGGATTTCCCGAAACTCCCTGAGAGAATGCCTTGCGATCCTGAGCTTTATGGGGATCGTAGAGAACCGCGGCAACCGGAAAATCCTGGTGAAGTACGCGGATCGCTTCCGGAAGGCAAGATCGCTGATCGACCTCTCCTATTCCCAGGATACGTTTGAAGACTTCATGGAATTCCGCCGGACCAACGAGAGGGAAATCGCCCGCCTGGCCTGCATCCGCGCGACGGAGGAGGACCTGGAACGGCTCCGCAACTCGGTGGAGCGGCTGGAGGCAGATGCCACGGACTTCGAAGCGGATGTGGATTTTCATGTCAATCTGGCCTATGCCAGCCACAACACGATCTTTGCGGCGATGCTGAACTATGTCAACAGCCTGATCCTGGAGCTACGCATGCGCTTCTTCGAGCGGGAGGAATATCACGGGAAGACCGCCGAGGCCCACCGGCGCATCTATGAGGCGGTAAAAGCCAGGGACGAGGAACTGGCGGTCTATGAAATGGGCAGGCACCTGAAGATCATCGAGAACTATGACGACACGCCGGCAGGGAAGACGGAAGCGTGATACCGGCCTGAGCGTGAAAAAAATACAGGGAAATAACAGCTCAATACAGCAGAAGAAATCCTCTGTTCTGCGGCGCATCTGACGCCCGGAACAGAGGATGAGTTTATTTGGAGAAGTATTTGGCAGCAGGGAATTCGGACAGGAGCAGGAGTAGCGCCAGAATGAAGGAGTACCAGGGAAGAGTACCCAGAAGGAAATAAAACACCAGCAGCTGCAGCCCGGCGAGCATCCAGCAGACACCGGAAAGGCGATGGGTTTTCTGCCAGGGAGTTTCCCAGTGCTCGATGGACCGGAAGCGGAAAGCGACCTGAGAATCTCTGGGACAGTCAAAGAAGTGAGCCCCGAGCAGAATCAGAAGCAGCGCGAGCAGGCAGGGCAGGAAGTACGGTAACTCCGTCGGCTGGCCAGCCGCCCGGCGGAGCCAGAAAGAACAGAGCAGCACGGAGATCACCGGAATACTCCAGCGGCCCGTGATCCGGATCGGAGTGGGCGGAAGCCGCTCGGTCTTCTGATGCAGCCAAAGCTGCCCGTGACAGATCAGCGTCAGCACACACATGAGCCCCGGAACCCCGAAGACCAGCACTGCGCGCGGGATCGAATCGTCCTCACCGGTCATCGCGGTCAGACCGGTCTCAACGATTTCCGGGATCTTCTCCCACAGGAGCAGCCCCAGCAGCATGGGCGATGCCGCAGTAAGCAGGGCAAAACACAGCGAGACGGCGGCTTTTGCCGGGGTGACGCGCTTACCGAAATATCGACTGGCTTCCCGCTCCTGTTCGCGGGTGAGGTTGTATGTACTTTTCTGAGTCAGTTTTTTCATGCGAAAGATTATAAGCCGATCGGTCCGGAAAGTAAAGAGCCTTGACGAATTTCCGACATTCACGACTGAAGTTAGAGCTCATTCACATACTGTTTGGTTGTTTTTCACAAAAAAAGCGGTTGTTTTTCGCCCTTTTGCCGAACGGATAAAGCTTGAAGTACAGTTCGGAAAGTTGTAGAATAAGCACAGCAAAAGTTGGTAGGACCAAAATACCAAAAGGAATGCGGCTACCGGCATTCGAAAGGAATGATGGAATGAAGCTCTATAAGAAAATCATGGATCTGCTTGCCGTGATCGAAAAATTTATTTTGATTGTCACGGGTCTCGGCACGACGATCATCACCTTCTTAGCCGTCGTTGGCCGCAAAACAGGCTGGTATAAATTCACATGGTCGGAAGAAATCGTCATCAACGTTTTCATTATTATGATCATGTGCGGGTGTGCGCTGGCGGCGAGAGAAGGCGGACTGATCAGTCTGTCGCTGATCTATGACGCTGTGCCGCTGAAAGGGAAAAAGATCATTGCAACACTCTCCAATGCGGTGTGCTTCGTGTTCTACGGCATCGTCATCAAGACGGGTTTCGACAAGGTCGCGACCCAGATGGCAACCAACAAGCGGACGTCAATCCTGCTGTGGCCGGAATGGGTCTTTATGATTTTCCTGCCGATCGGTGCGATTCTGCTGGTCCTGCATACGTTCGAATACCTGATGGAGATCTATGCAATGAAAGAAGACCCTGCTAAAAAGCAGATCGGGGAGGAGGCGGAGCAGGCATGATAAACCTTATTCTCTTCGGTACGTTTTTCATTTTCCTGCTGCTGAACACCCCCATTGCGGTCAGCTTGGGCATGTCCTCCATCCTGGCCATGATCTATGCCGGGGACAAGATGTCCGTCATCCCCACAAACCTGTTTTCCGGCATGGCAAAGTTCCTGCTGCTGGCAATTCCGTTTTTCGTGCTCTCGGGCAACGTGATGGCGGAGTCCGGCATCTCCAAGCGCCTTGTTCATTTTATTGACAACTGCATCGGACATGTCCGCGGCGGCATTGCCATCGTCTGCGTCGTGGTCGCCATGTTCTTCGGCGCGATTTCGGGTTCCGGCCCCGCGACCGTGGCGGCGCTGGGCATCATCCTGATCCCCGCCATGATCAACCAGGGCGGCTTCTCGGCGCCGTTCGCGTCCTCGCTGATGGCGGCGGCTTCCTCCATTGCCATCGTCATTCCGCCGTCCATCGCGTTCGTCGTCTATGCCTCGATTACCGGTGTATCCGTCGGTGAAATGTTCATGGCCGGTATTGTTCCGGGTATCATGATGGGCCTTGCCCTGATCGCGATCGTCCTGATCGAGGTCCGCAAGAAGGGGATCGTGGCTTCCCGTGAGCGGGCATCCTGGGGCGACAGACTGAAATCCTTCGGCTCCGCCTTCTGGGGCCTCATGGTTCCCGTCATTATCCTCGGCGGTATCTACGGCGGTATCTTTACCCCGACAGAAGCGGCGGCCGTATCCGTTGTATATGCGCTCCTTGTCGGTATGTTCATTTACCGCGAAGTCAAGTGGAAGCAGCTGGTAAAGATCCTTGTCGATTCCGGAAAGACCACCGGCGGCATCATGCTGATCATCGGCGCGGCAACGCTGTTCTCCTTCGTCTGCACCAAGCACGGCATCTCAAAGGCCGCCCAGGCCCTGCTGCTGAACGTCGCGGGCAACAAGTATGTCTTCCTGCTGACGGTGAATATCATCTTCCTGATTGCGGGATGCTTTGTGGACGCGAACTCCGCCATGTACATCTTTATCCCCATCATGTTCCCGGTAGCGACAAAGCTTGGCATCGACCCGATCCATTTCGGCATTATCGCGACCGTGAACCTCGCAATCGGACAGGTAACACCGCCGGTGGGAGTAAACCTCTTTGTGGCGATCGGCATCAGCGACAGAATGAAAGACCTGAGAGACAAGACAAAGGTGACGATTGCAACCATGTCCGCGGCGGTTTGGCCGATGATTATTTCCTGTGTTATCGCGCTGCTGCTCATCACCTATGTCCCATGGTTCAGCCTGTTTATCCTCGGACGCTGAGCTTGAATCCGTACCTTAAACGCGCATCATAAGGAAAGCGAATTTCGTTATCCTCCCGCACAGCGGGAGGAAACAACACCCAACCGTACCTTAAACGCGCATGCGTTTAAAAATAAAAAAATTTTCAGGAGGCAAACAATGAAAAAACTACTGGCAGTAATCCTGGCACTTTGTGTGATCTTTTCCATGACATCTGCAATCGCCTTTGCAGACGGAGATCTTGTCGAGTGCGACGATGTAACCCTGACTTTCTGCTGCTCCGCAGCAGAGACCACCTGCTGGGCACAGATGGCGAATGTTTTTGCAAACTATGTCAATGAGCGTACAACCGGTAACTTCGAAGTTGAGATCTATGCAATGGACCAGCTGACCAACGGCAGCCAGACCGAAGGCATTCAGGCTGTCTGCGACGGTTCTATCGATCTCTCCGCGCACTCCAACCTGATCTATTCCAACTTTGACCAGAGACTGAACGTCGTCTCCCTGCCGTTCATCTTCGACAACACCGATGAGGTTGACGAAGTCCTCGACGGCGCCGGCCGCGAAGCGCTCGCCCCGATCGTGGAGAGCATGGGCCTGCACCTGATGGGCATTGCCGAGAACGGCTTCCGTCATGTCACCAACAACCAGCGTCCGATCGAGAGCCTGGCCGATATGAAGGGCCTGGTTATCCGTGTTGCCGGCGCCCAGGTCCTGAAAGATGAATACGAAGCCTGGGGCACCAACTACACCACCGCCAACTGGAGCGAAGTTTACACCGGCCTGCAGACCGGTACCTATGAGGCTCAGGAGAATCCTCTGCCCACCGCCGATGCCAGCTCCATCTCCGACGTTCAGGATTACGTCACCTACTGGACCGGCGTGTATGACTGCATTTTCTTCACCATGAACCAGGATCTGTATGACTCCTTCAGCCCCGAGATGCAGGCTCTGATCGATGAGGCGGGCGCCTATGCCGCCAACAATCAGCGCCAGCTCGAGCGCGAAGGCGACCAGGAAGTTCTGGACAAGTGGTCTGCCGGCGGCATGACGGTTTCCACGCTTTCCGAAGAAGCCGTTCAGGACTTCAAGGATGCCGCAGCCGGTGTTCCTGCGAAGTTTGTAGAGACCTGCGTGGGCCTCGGCTTTGACAAGGCTGAAGTTGAACAGCTGGTTTCCATCTTCACCGCTGAGTAATACCGAAATTGCAATTGAAATATGCCCTGCGGAACCCTCTGCAGGGCATATTTCCCGAACCGCTTGGTAGGACCAACAGACCAGAAAGCAGGAGAACTGCCATGAGCAAAGAACTGAATGCGGCAGAGGGCAGGCTCGGGCGAGTCGTCGTTGTGCGGCTGGCGCCGGGGACCGATCTGCTGAAGGGAATCCAGGCAGCCTGTGAACGATATCAGATTCACAACGGCGTTGTCATCAGCGCAATCGGCAGCCTGAAGCAAGTCCGATTCTGTGATGTAGAAGCGCTTCCCGAGAAGAAGTGCGGTTATGGATACGGAAGGATCCTCGCCCTGGATGAGACAATCGAGCTCACCGGCGCGGGCGGTGTGATCTGCAGCGATGCGGAGGGAAACATCAATCTCCACATCCACATATGCATGAGCGATAAAAACGGCAAGGCATACGGAGGACACCTTGTGGAAGGAACCGAAGTCCTCATGACCGCGGACATTGTCCTCGGTGAAATCGAAGGAATCTCCATGCTGCGGGAATATAACGAGGACATGGATGTGTATCTCCTCTCCCCGAAGCAATTATAATTATTTTTTCAGAAAGGTGTGAGAACATTGCCTGAAGTAACCAAAGAGCAAGCAAAAAAGTTCTACGAGACCATGTGCACCATTCGCTGCTTTGAGGAGTCGGTAAAGAAGGACTTCCTGAACGGCGAGATTCCGGGCTTCGTTCACCTGTATATCGGTGAGGAAGCCATTGCTACAGGCATCTGCGCTGCACTGCGCAAGACAGATTTTGTTGAGAGTACTCACCGCGGCCATGGCCACTGCATTGCCAAGGGAGCGGATGTAAATAAAATGATGGCAGAAATCTTCGGCAAGCAGGACGGCCTCTGCAAGGGCAAGGGCGGCAGCATGCACGTTGCGGACTTCTCCGTCGGTATGCTGGGCGCCAACGGCGTCGTCGGCGGCGGCTACAACCTGGCGACCGGCGCAGCGCTGGCCAGCAAAATGGTTCTGAAGAACGACAACGTTTCGGTCGTGTTCTTCGGCGACGGTGCTTCCAACCGCGGTACCTTCCATGAGGCGGCCAACGTCGCGGCGGCCTGGAAGCTGCCGGTGGTTTTTGTCAATGAGATGAACTGCTGGGCATCCACCACCCCGTACCGCACCACCACGGCGGTGGAGAACATCTCCGACCGGGCCCACGGCTACAACATGCCCGGCGTCATTGTCGACGGTCAGAACGTTTTTGAGGTTTATGCCGCAGCCTGCGAAGCGGTGGAGAGAGCCCGCCGAGGCGAAGGCCCGACCTTCATCGAGGCGAAGACCTACCGTATTGAAGGCCACTTTGTCGGCGACCCGGAGAAGTACCGGAAAAAGGAAGAGACCATGCAGATCTTCCATGATACCGATCCGCTGACCCACTTCCTGGGCATCCTTCCGGAGGGAATTGAGTTTACACAGGCGGAACTGGACGAGATCCTTGCAGCAGCGCGTGCGAAGGTTGCAGCAGCAAAAGAATATGCGGTCAGCTGCGAATATCCGGATGCGTCCGAGTTCTACAAAGACGTTTACGTCGATTAAGGGAGGTGCCTGATAATGCGTAAAATTACTTTCTCCGAGGCGACCCGTGAGGCCATGGCCGAGGAAATGGAAAAATACCCGGAAGTGTTCGTCATGGGCGAAGACCTCGCACGTCAGGGCGGCATCTTCGGACAGTTCAAGGGACTGCCGGATGAATTCCCCGGCAGAGTGATTGATACCCCGATCTCCGAGACCTTCATTGTCGGCGGCGGTGTCGGCGCAGCGCTGGGCGGCGCCCGTCCGGTAGTCGATATGCACTTTGCCGACTTCATCGGTGTCTGCATGGATGAAGTGCTGAACCAGATGGCAAAGATCCGTTACATGTTCGGCGGCCAGGCGAAGATTCCTCTGGTGCTGCGTGCCCCGGACGGCCTGGCAGGCGGCGGTGCGGCACAGCACTCCCAGAGCGTGGAGAGCTTCTTTATTCATATCCCCGGCATTAAAGTCGTGGCTCCCTCCAATCCCTACGATGCCAAGATGGTACTGAAGGCTGCCATCGAGTGCGATGACCCGGTGCTGTACTTTGAAAACAAGGTTCTTTATAAGGAGACCGGTGAAGTCCCCGAGAAGGAGGACGAGGTTCCTTATGAGATCGGCAAGGCCCGCGTGGAGCGCGAGGGCAAGGATGTCACGATCGTCTCCTACTCCATCGGCATGAAGAATGCCCGCGCAGCGGCGGACCAGCTGGCAAAAGACGGAATTCAGGCTGAAGTCATCGACCTGATCACCCTGTCCCCGTGGGACAAGGAGACCGTACTGAACTCCGTGAAGAAGACCCATCGCCTCTGCCTGGTGTCCGAATGTGTCAAGCAGGGCGGCGCGTTGGCGGAAGTTGCGGCGACGGTTGCGGAAGAAGCACTGGAATACCTCGATGCGCCGATTCTGCGCTATGGTGCTCCGTTTACGCCGATCCCCTTCGCCCCCACATTGGAGAAGCTTTACAGAGTCTATCCCGAAGATCTGGTCAAAGGCATCAAGGGCGTGCTGTAAGGCAGCCCGGTAAGGAGAATGAGATATGGCAACAGAAGTATTAATGCCGAAGCTTGGCCTTACCATGACCGAGGGCACGATAGACGCGTGGAAGAAAAACGTCGGCGACACCGTTCAAAAGGGCGAGATCCTCTTCTCGGTGGAGACGGATAAGCTGACCAATGACGTCGAAGCAGAGGCAGACGGCGTTCTGCTGAAGATCCTTGTGCCGGCCGGAGAGACGGTAGCCTGCAAGACCCTGATCGGATGGCTCGGCGCGGCAGGAGAGGCTGTTCCGGACGGAGCCGGCTCTGCACCTGTTCAGGAAGCGTCTTCCGCAGCGCCTGCAGCCGCAGCGTCCGGCGCAGCGGCAGCCCCGGCTGCCGCAGGTGCGGTCCATGCGGCAGGCGAGTATGTCCCGGCTACCCCATATGCCAAGAAGCTGGCGAAGGAAAAGGGCTTTGATCTGACCGCGATTCCCGCCACCGGATACAAGGGCGTCGTGGTTGCGCGTGACGTGCTCGGATTCACACCGGCTGCCGCGGCTCCGGCGGCTCCGGCCGTCAAGGCAAGCCCGCTGGCGGAGAAGGTCGCCGCCGATCTCGGGATTGATCTCAAGGATGTCAAGGCGGCCCACGGCCGTGTCCTGGCGGAAGATCTCCTGCGCTATATTGCCGAGACCCGCGAGAAGAAAGATGCCGGCGAGGCTTCCGCAGCCGAACGCGAGGAAGTCAAGCCCATGAGCGGCATGCGCAAGGCCATCGCCAAGAAC
>CAZMXF010000102.1:0-8048 GCA_964570015.1 uncultured Oscillospiraceae bacterium
ATAAGGAGCTGAAGCTGCACACCCCGGTGGTGAAGGCCGAGGCCGGCGGGGATATTAACGCCCTGACGAAGGTGATCGTGGAGGAGCCCACGCTCTGCCGCCGCTACACCGCCCGCATGGTACGGAACGTCCGGATCGCGCCCTCCCCGGCCTGGATGCGCGAGCGGATCCGCAACGCCGGCATGCGCCCGATTAACAACCTGGTGGATATTACGAACTACGTCATGCTGGAGTACGGCCAGCCCATGCATGCCTTTGACTTCTCCTGCGTGAAGGGCGGCGAGATTCACGTCCGCTGCGCCCGCCCGGGCGAGACGATCCGGACCCTGGACGGCACCGAGCGCGCCCTGACGGAGAGCATGCTGTGTATCTGTGACACGGACAGGCCTGTGGGCGTCGCCGGCGTCATGGGCGGGGAAAACAGCGAGATCGTCGGCGACACCGCGATGGTGCTCTTCGAGAGCGCGAACTTCGACGGCGTGTCGATCCGGCGCACGGCGACGGCCCTCGGCATGCGGACTGACGCCTCCTCCCGCTACGAGAAGGGCCTCGATCCCGAGAACACCTACCACGCGGTCCAGCGTGCCTGCGAGCTCGTCGAGCTGCTTGGCTGCGGGGAAGTCGTGGAGGGCGTGATCGACGTGTACCCGGCCGGCCGCCGCGAGACGACGCTCTCCCTCGAGCCGGAGAAGGTCAACGCCCTCCTGGGGACGGAGATCACGGCGGAGACCATGGCGGAGATCCTGCGGAAGCTGGGCTTCACCGTGGAGGGCGAGACGGTGCACGTGCCCTCGTGGCGCGGCGATGTCGAGCATTACTCGGACCTGGCGGAGGAAGTGGCGCGGTTCTACGGCTACAACGAGATCCCGACCCGCTTCACCGGGGCCATCAGCACCTGCGGCGGCTTCACGCCCGAGCAGCAGTGCGAGCGCCGGATCGGCGAGGTCCTGCGGGGCCTGGGCCTGGACGAGATTATTACGTATTCGTTCATCAGCCCGACCTATTATGACCGCATCAACCTCCCGGCGGACTCCGCCCTGCGCGACAGTTTGAAGATATTGAATCCGCTGGGCGAGGACACCTCCATCATGCGGACCACGACCCTGCCCTCCATGCTGGAGATCCTGACGCGGAACTTCAATTACCGGAACCCCGCGGCCCGCCTCTACGAGATCGGCCGGACCTACCACAAGAGAGGGGACGGCCTGGCGGACGAGCCGAAGACCGTGTCCATCGGGGCCTATGGTCCGGACATGGACTTCTTCGTGCTGAAAGGCTGGGTCGAGGAGCTGCTGGAGAGCCTGGGCACCGCGAAACCGCGCTTTGTTCAGGAGACGAAGGACCCGTCCTTCCACCCGGGCCGCTGCGCGCGGGTCTGGATCGGGGGGAAGTGCGTCGGCACCCTGGGCCAGATCCATCCCCGGGTCATGCGGAACTACTCGGTGGATTCGGCGTTCTACTGCGCCCAGCTGAGCTTCGAGGCCCTGTTCGAACTGCGCGGCGGGGTACCGGTGTTCCGTCCGCTGCCGAAGTACCCGGCGGTGACGCGTGACATCGCGGTGATCTGCGACCTGTCCATCCCGGTGGGCGACATGGAAGAGACCATCCTGGCTGCCGGCGGGGACAAGCTGATCGACTGCAGCGTCTTCGACGTATACACCGGCACCCGCATCGTCCAGGGCAAGAAGTCCGTGGCGTTCTCGCTGACCATGCGTGCCGAGGACCAGACCCTGACGGACGAGCACGCGGAAGAGATCGTGGGCAACGTCCTGAAGGCGCTGAAGCAGAAGTACAGGGCCGAGATGCGCGTAAGCTGAGAAACGGAAAAGCAAGTTGGGAAATAGCGGAGAAGAGGGAAGACCGGAAACCGGCCGACCCTCTTTTTCGTTTAGTAGGGCCGAAAAGGTATTGCCTATGTTTCCAAAGAGAGGGGGTGAAAAAAGATAGGACGGCCCCCCGTGTGAACAGGAAACCGTCCTCTGTTTTGTGTTTTGAAACAGTTCTCAAGTGAACTGGACTTCAGGCATAGGAGGAAATAGAGGAGGCAGGGATTGATCATGGATGAATGATACTCGCGAGAGCCACACTCGCTACGATAATGCCGGCTCCTGCCATGCCTGCGGTCGAGAGAGTTTCCCCGAGCAGGAAAAAGGAAAATACAGCGGTCATCACCGGGCAGAGACTCTGAATCAGTGCGACCGATCTGTCTGAAATCCGAGTCAGAGCCAGATTTTGCATCAGATAGCCCAGAAATGTACACGTAATCGCAAGGTACAGGATGATCGCCCACGCCTGAGGCGTTGTCGTTTCGAGTCGGATGCCGCCTTCAAATATCAAACTGCCGAATAGCGCAATGCCGGCTGAGCAGCCGGCCATCAGGGCTGTCATGCTGACCGGGTCAACCATGTCCAGATACCTTTTGCTGAAAACGAGAGCGCCCGCGGACATGAAGGCAGCGACCAAAGCCACCGCTTCGCCGCTACCTGCCCCCGAGAGTCCGCCTCTTACACAGAGCAGATACATGCCGGGAAGTACTAAGATCTGCAGCACAATATGCTGCCATTTGTAGCTTGTGCGGTAAATCAGGAAGGCCAATGCGGGAGTTATTACAATCGACAGTGAACGGAGGAATGCAACCGAAGTGGCGTCAGTCAGAGCAAGAGCCACGTTATTGAGAATGTAATGCAGGCTGATGCAGATACCGGGAATCAGCCATGCTTTCACGGGCACTGTTCTTACCGTCCTGGTAATCCTCTTATGGAATACCGTAAATGATACAGCGAATGCGATCAGATACCTCACCGTCATCATCGTATAAACCGGTGTCACTTCAAAGGCAATCTTGGAGATCGGGTCACCAAACCCGTATACGAGTGATTGGAGCACGATCAGTGCTTCGGCTTGCCTTTTGGAAATACCTCCATGTTCTTTCATTATGCACCTACTCATCACGGTTTTTGAGCAGATTGTATCATATTGTTTCTATATGTACAACTCATGAATCGCTATGTTCTTTAGTTTACCCACTTCCATCACCGGAAAATCCCCTTTACTTCTGCAGCAGCCCAAAGAAAAACCGTTTCTGTTTGTCGTTCGTGATGACGTAAACGGGCTTGATCTGGTTGGGCGATGCACCGCCCATCACCTTCAGATCCCTGTACAGGGCATAGGTCTGCAGTTGGACGAACTTAGCTTCCAGGGGCAGGATGGTCTTCTGCAGGATTTTCTTGCGGTAGGAATCGTGCGTCTCGCACAACTTGCGGTTGAGGATTTCAGAATAACGGGGCCACTCCTTCGGCCCGATCTCCCGGTCGCTCTCCATCAGCACCACATAGTGGCCGGGGGTTGTATTCGTGTCCGGGTATACGCTGTAATCCAGCACTGCCGTGTCGGATTCTTCCGCCATGCCTTCCACCGCCGTGCGCAGCGCGGTCTCAGTTACCTTTTCTCCGTACATGCTGATCAGCTGGTTTTTCCTGTAGGAAAAGACGATCATCGGACATTCATTGTGAAAGCCGGTCACCAGAACCACGTCGCCCAGACGATAGCGGTAAAACCCGGACAGATTGGTGACGACCAGCTCATACTCCTTCCCGATTTCAAGCTGATCCATCAGGAGGGGAGTATCCGGCGCACCCTCCTCCATGGGGATAAACTCGTAAAAGCCGCTGAAGGGCAGCAGCATGTACTCCGGCATGTTCTCCTGAAGCGGCGCTCCGATCGTTCCTTCAGAGCAGACATATCCCAGGTAATCGACAGCAACCTCCGGACCCAGCAGCGGGCGCAGCTTTTCAATAAACGGGGCGAAAGTTGCAGAACCGACAGTGGCAATCAGCTTCATATCCGGCCACAGCAGAGGAACGAAGGCATCGTTCTCGTGCTCTGCCATGATCGTTCGGATTTCCTGTGCCCGCTCCGGATCAGGTTTCAGCTGTTCCTCCAGCTTTTTCTTCAGCTTCGGATCCACAGCAACCTCCGAAGCGATCCTCCCGGCCTCAATGTCATCACACAGGTCTCTCCAATGATGCTGTACATAGGTGATCATGTCGTAGAGAGTAGGTGAGAAGGTGGACATCAGAAAGCTCAGCTGCCGTTCCCTCAATGCGAAAAGCATTTTCACATGCCGCCGGTCAAATTCCGCGCCGGGATAAATGAGCTCCTCGGGTAAGGCGTTGTAAAAGGGCGTGTCCTCGGGGGGATTCAGCGTCTCGGAAACAGCGCCGTAGGCGACGCCATAGGCCGTATAGCCGATCCGGGATTCCATCAGGTTAATGCCCCGGCGCATTGTCATGCCGTCACGGCCTGCTGCATATTGGCCGAAAACCCTCTGAAATACTGTCTTGAACAGAATGTCCAGGGCGCGCCGGGTGCAGGGAATCGCCTTGGATGCACCGGAAGTGCCGGAAGTATGGGCATAGTATGATGCATCCTCCGCAGTGATCAGATTCTTCTGGCCGAGGTATAACATCCTCTCGATGTACGGCTCGTAGTCCTCATAGCAGGAAAACGGAACCCTGGCGGCGTAATCGGCATAGGAGTGTATTTCCCGAAAACCATACTTCCTGCCGTATTCGGTATTCTCGTTTTCCCGAATCAGGCGCAAAAGCGTCTCCTGGCTGACCGCGTTTCCATTCCTGCTGGAGGTTTCCATTTCCTCCTGCGCCTGGATACCTGCGGCGATATATCTTTGCATGACATCATTGCTCATTGCTTCTGAGATCATCCACACCAGGGCATCATTGTAAGCAGTGCAGAATTGTTCAACGAGTACAGGGGAATACAGCTCTGAATTGTAGTTGATATAGAACGGGTTCAGGGCGTCAGAGTCGGAAGTGGGAAGCATGATGATCTGGAACCGGGTGAACACTCCGTTCAGACTGTCATAGGCAGCGTCGGTTTCAGTGCCCTCGGGCAGAAATGTGCCCATGTCAAATCCGGATTCATAAACTACAATCACGCGATCCCGATCTCCCGGCGTCACGCCATAATTGCCCAGGGATAGATCTGCGTAGCGCATACCCAATGTGCTCTGTGCGTCGATTTCCCTTAAAAGGTCCTGTGGGGAAGGAAACTCCGCCAGGTCAACCGCTACAGGCACGGAGGAGATTGTCATGCCGATCAGATCCTTCTTCCAGTTCTCGTCCCGCCCGTTGAAGGTCCATTCCACAGTGACCCTGGATTGACCGCTTGTTTTTGACAGCGCGATCAGTGCGGCAGCTACGAACAGCTTGTTCAGGCTCGTCCGAAGAACCTCACAGCCCTTTTGCAGCTGCCCAGCGGTGCGTGTCGTATGGCTCAGGAATCGCCCGTTGCCCGTGCGCCGGGAAGCTAAGTCCGGCCTGGGATTGCACAGATATTCTTCACGGCTGAACCGCTGCAACAGCAGCTGCGCTTCCGCTTCCTGCTCAAGTTCCAGCTTTCGACGGTGCTGATTCTCAAGGAACCAGTAATAGTGATCCTGCCGGAGCGGTTCGCCCCGATAAGCAGCGAAGAGCTCAGACATGAAATTGGCCTTGCTCGACCCGTCGCTGATCAGGTGGCAGGTGTCCATATCCAGAAACACATGCGTCTGAGTCACATAGATCGCGCACCGGTACAGCAGTTCTCCGTTCAGACGGTAAGGCTTGATCAACTCCGTCAGCATATCCCTCGTGTGCGTGTCGACCTTATGGATTTCCGGATGGACAATCCTTCCCGGCACATGGCGCATGACGGGTACGCCTGCCTCATCATGAGAGAGCACGGTACTGAACACGGCGTAGCTCATAAATACCGTCTCCAGAGCTGCTTTCAGACGTACCGGTTCCACCGACTCTCCGGGAAAGCAAAGGCTTATGGGGTTGTTCACGCTGGTCTGGGTCGGAGAATACAGTATGGCGTCATAAAAATACGTCTGATATGGTGTCAGGTATTGATCCCGCTCAATGGCAGAGCGGTTCCGCGAGTCCAGATCCACCTCGCCCTTTTCGGAAAGATGTGCGGCAATCTCCCTGGGAGTCTTCCAGGTAAAGATATCCCTGTAGTCCACTCGAAGCGTTTCCAGCTCCGCCGCGGCCAGCGCTGTGGAAATGGAATCCCCGCCAAGCTCGAAGAAGTCGTCATTCACACCGACTCGTTCCACGCCCAGTACAGATTCGAAGGCTCTGCAAATCGCTGTCTCCTCCGGTGTTCGCGGCTCCAGGTAGGCTTTCACCTTTGTATTAACGTCCGGCTTCGGCAGAGCAAAGCGATCCACCTTGCCGTTGCTGTTAAGGGGGATTGACTCCATCCGCGTGAAAAAAGCGGGGATCATGTAGTGCGGCAATTCCGCTTGAAGCCGGGCCCGAATGGTTTCCTCATTCAGGTTGCCGCCGGCAACATAGTAGGCGCACAGGAATACCTGTTGGCGATCCCCTTCAAAGTCCCGGACTGCGGCGTCCTGAATCCCCGGAATCCGGCGCATAGCTGCCTCAATCTCACCGGGCTCCACCCGGTTGCCATTGATCTTCACCATCGTTTTCAGGCGACCGGTCACCACGATGTTTCCATCCGGCAGGCGCCTGCCGATATCCCCGGAATGGAATACGCCGTTTCGAAGCACACGGGCTGTTTCTTCCGGCAGGTGGATGTATCCCCGGAAGAACGGATTGTCGAAACAGATTTCCCCGGCCTGCCCGTCGGGCACTTCCTGGTCTTCTTCATCCAGCAGCCGGATGCGGATGTCCTCAAACACCGGTTTTCCGATCGGGGTAACGTCGTATTTCCTGTCTATCTCAAACTGTGCAACGTGGAACCCGGCTTCACTCATGCCGTAATTATTAATGAGCCGCACGCCCTCAAACCACACGCCGTTGGCCGCCTCGCTGCCGGTGACCAGCGTCTTCAGGCTGGTGGCCACACCCTCGGACATGACTCGCAGAATGGACGGTGACAGAAAAGCCAGGTTTACCTGATGCCGGTTGAACTGTTCATTCAGCTTCGCGGGGTTACGCACCGTGTCTGTTGTCAGGATAATCAGGTGCATGCCGGAATACAGTGCGTTGAGGAAGATTTTTACCGCCGCGACGAAATTGAGAGGTGCGGCCTGAGCCATACAGGTGGTTTCATCGATCAGGTCACCCGGATGTCGCTCCAGAGAGGCCTGGTTCAGCTTGATCTTGCCATATTCCTGCAGCACTCCCTTGGGCTTGCCTGTACTGCCGGAGGTGTAAATGGCAAAACAGGCATCGCGATCATTTGCCCGGCGGAAACCCGGCAATGGCTCCGTCGCCAGAATCTCGTCCCATGCTGCTTCGTCAATCACGATGCGGCAGCCGCAATCCTTCCGGATTGCCTCGATACGCTCAGGCGCGTAGGTGTCTTCCACTGCCGTAAACGCTGCACCGGCCTTCCACACACCCAGCATCGCGATGAAGGGCCGCGCGTCCCTGGGAAGCCGGATCAGCACGAAATCCTCAGTACCGATTCCTTTGCAGGACAGCCAGCTGTAAACGCAGCCGGACAATTCATCGACCTGCCCGCGGGAGTAGCTGATGTCAGATATCTCCTCTGTCAGAAAGGGGGCGGAGGGATTATTGCTGACTACTTCCTGCCAGCGTTCACACAGATAGGGTACCTTGTTCAAAAAATCAAGCTTCATGGACTTGCCTCCCATTTTTGTCACACGAATGTTGTGTTGATCCACAGTTCCCGCTGTTTCTTTCAATCCGCACCCATATCCCGGTTGGTAAAACGTGTTCACTGAGAAAGACGGTCCTGTGACGCCATTTATCGTCATCAGCTTATGCTTGTTTTACAAGCTGTTACCTGAGCGGTTCACTTTCTATCTCATTCAGTGTATTATAAATTCTGTAATCTGTAAAGAAAAATGAGAGGGAAAGCACAAATGTCAGAGCCTGGGTTGAACTGAGTTGATGTCCGGAACTCACAAATTACTCCTAAAACCGTTTTATTCTCCGGAGATAAAATCCTGAATTTATGCATGTTGCTGCAGAGACGCCTGAAAAGGAGAAAGGATCAATCGGTTGACATAATACACCAGAAACCATATGAAGCTATAATTCAGCTTG
>CAZMXF010000103.1:0-7954 GCA_964570015.1 uncultured Oscillospiraceae bacterium
TAGTCCAGAGTCTCATCGTCGTAATCGAGTTCCAGCTCGAGCCCGATAATGCCGCAGTTCTTCTCTTGCAGGCGTTCGTGGATCCGGGCAAGTTCTGTCATTTCACCCATACAGGCATGACACCAGGTTCCCCACGCGTTGATCATGGTGATCTCGTTTTCGGCAAAGAGATCCTCACTGCGCAGGGTGTTGCCTTCCAGATCTTGACCCACAAAGCGGATTTTCGTGCCGACCATCGCGGCAATACTGTCCGCCACGGGGGAGAACTCGGCATTCTGCAGGGCATCCAGATAGTCCTGCTGTGCCGCCAGATAATCTGCGGTATAAGACTCGCCGAGGCGCTCAAGATATGCGTCATCCCGATAGGGGATGTAATAGAAGGTGAAGTTGTCAGCTTCTCCGACTTTGATCGGCTCTGCATCCGTCAATTCGTAGAATGCCGCTACATCCTCCCAGGTCCCGATGGTGCCTGCAATGATGGCCATACTGTCGCGATAGAGGTCATAGACCGCGTCGAATTCTTCCTCTGTGACGGCATCCATCAGCTTCTCATTGATCAGGGCTTCGGGAAAATAACGAAGTTCAACTTCGGTAATGATCGGGTCGTGACAGACAACTCCGTTTGGCCGATCAATAACATTCTCACTATGACTTGCGACTGCTGCCGTATTGGGTATCATGATGCCTGAGCGGCTGCAATCCAGCATCGCGCCTTTTTCCGCAAAGGCGGAAGCGGCCAGAGATGTCAAAAGCAGAGCTACAATCAGAACGGAAAGTATTTTTTTCATGGTAGCCTCCTGTTATCGCGTCCGGCAGTAGCCGGCCCTCTGTTCCTGTTTCCTTCTTACGTGGATTATATATCACAGGAAACGATACAGAACAAGCACGAAAGAAATGTGTTCGTTTGTGCCGATCCAAGGCACACAGGGTAAGAAATCAAAGAGACTCGCAGATAGTCCCGGCATGCCCGACAGGGGAGACAATGGTTGTATGTCCACGGCTTCCCTTTACCTACAGCTCCAGTAGCATATATACCAGTTCCTGAAATCCGCTTATTCTCGAATGGAATCCTCTGGGATTCCGTCCGAATTCTTTGAATCCGAGATCCTGATACAGGGATAGAGCCTTCCGGTTTTCAGAGACAACATTCAGCTCCAGCTGTACATATCCTGCGTCTCTGGCGCATTGAATACAGGCCTTTGTAAGAGCTTTTCCAAGGCCCAGTCCCCAGTACTCTTTCAGAATGCTGATGCCGAATTCCGCGCGGTGTTTCACCTTGTACTTTGCTCCGACCGCCTCAATCCCTGCCAAACCGGCGACCTTTCCGTCAACAAAGGCAAGAATCTCGATTTCATTCGGGCTTTTCGCCTTTGCTTCCAGAAAGGCTGCTTCCTGTTCCGGGTCAAACGTGTTTTCTTCCGGATATGACAGAAGAAAATCTGTCTCGGCATGTGTAGCCTTGAAAACCTCGTAAACTGCGCTGCCGTCATCTGCATCGCCGTTTCTCAGCCACGCCTCTTTTCCGTTTTTCAGAATGATCCTTTGCTCGAATCTCATATGCTTATCCTCACAAATCCCAGTTTATATGCGCAATTTTACCATATTACCGGTATCGGCACAAGTTGTTATGTATCTTCGATCCGGCTGCATTTCTGTTGTGGTATCTGCTGTTTTTGTATTCCGTTTTGATAATTTCTGCAAAATCACGATAGCATGAAGGAACTCAGTTTTTATATAACGATTTCATGACGACGGATAAAGCAGAGGGATTCTGCTTTTTCGTTGTTTTCTGCAGTTGCGTATGCTAAAATATACTACAAGAGATGGAGTGTCTGGCCTTCGGTGCCGTAAGAAGCAAGCAGGCGATGAACTAAAAACTATTAAATGTAACTGCAGGAGCATATACGAAAGGTAATATGAGGATTGACAACAATGCTTTCCTGATGATCGATGCAAAAGATTATGATGATATAAGAGAACCGTTTGACAGGGCAATGGCAGAAATAGGCGTTTTATTCGAGTAACAGTTTCGCAGAAACATGCTTTGATCATAAATGGATAACCGGGGAACATCACATAGAGCAACAAAACAGATCCGACCAAAACGGATCGTAGTCCATCCTGAATAAAGCTGAAAAGGAGTTGAAAAAGTGAAAAGAAGGCTTAGTTTTATATCTGTACTTATGCTGTCGCTTCTTTTCACCATTCTGCATCCGGCTAGTCCTGCCTGTGCTGACTTCCCCAAATCTGATTTAGATCCCTCAACGATTCCCCCCTTTACGGACGGTTCCGACTACTATGTTGAAATCAATGAGGGAGTCCCTGACTTTGAGGTCTGGCAGCGGACTTCTTATCCCTTTGTTCTGTTCAGCCCACTGGATGAACTCGGTCGTGCTGGGCCCGCTTATGCTTGCCTGGGGCCTGAAACTTTGCCGACTGATGTGCGCCAGCCCATGGGAGACATTCAGCCATCCGGTTGGCAAAACACCCGATACGACGGTCTGGTCGATGGCGGAAATCTGTTTAATCGCTCTCATCTGATCGGCTACCTGCTTTGCGGTGATTCCGGTACGTTGGAGAATCTGATAACCGGTACACGAAATCTCAACGCCGGTTCCATGCTTCTGGTAGAAACCGCAGTCGAGATGTATATTGAGAAGACAGACCACCATGTGCTCTATCGTGTGACGCCGTTTTATCACGGTGACGATCTGGTGCCCTTTGGCGTCCAGATGGAAGCGCAAAGCATGGAGACCGATGAAGACGGAATCTCGTGTAATCTTTTCATGTATAATGTTCAGCCGGGGATTGAGATTGATTATGCTACAGGGGAGAGTTGGAGAACAGACCGAGGCTTCGTACAGGAAGAACCTTCCATTGATGCAGCAGATGTGATGAAGACAGTTCCGGCAGAGAGTCCGGAGCCTGTTCCTGAGTCTGTACCTTTAGACGTGACCTATGTGCTTAATAAGAGTCTGCATAAGTTTCATTATCCCGACTGCGATTCCGTATCCGAAATGAAAGCGAAGAGCCGTCAGTATGTGGACTGGTCCCGCGAAGAAGTCATTGCCGCCGGGTATCAGCCTTGTGGCAGATGTCAGCCATAATGTGTTATTAGAGATTTGAAAGCCAATTGATCCACAAGCGTTGTCACACGAGATGAATGATAAAAAACGCGCCGAAAGTTGATTTCCTTCAGCGCGTTTATTGTATGTTCCTTTGTGAGGCTGGGACTCTAGTTGCCTAGTTAGTCTTTTTCATCCAGATCTTGAACACTGCTGAGTACTTCTTTTACGGCTTCTGCTACTTGCTCCGGTTCTTTCACTTTGTTTCCTTCCAGGGTGTGATAGATCATGACAGTTGCCCGCCGCGCGATTTCGAGATCGTCAGATATTTCCCCAATGGTATAGAGCAGGATAGTGCTGATCCAGGCGAAGAGGAAACCGAAGAGAATCACCACGATTCCTGCGATAATACTGCCACCTTCCACCTGGATTCCGACGCTGTTAGTGACCTCTTTGGGGATAAATCCTGAACCGAAGATGAGCGCTAATCCCAAAAAGATGGGAATGATCAGGAGAAGAACGAAGAGAATCTTTGCCAGAGTCTTGATTTTCTTGCCTGGTTTTTTGAACATGATTGTTTCCTCCTTGTTTATGTATTTTTGTTTTACACTTGAGACCAGTATAGTATAATGACGGAATAAAAGCAAACACTATTTGTATTATTATATAGCATATAGCATAATCTCTGAATTGCTCTGATGCTCGATGCTGGTTATATTGTCACGGTTGTTTTTTGAGATATATTGATTTTGCTGCCGTTCTGTTGTAATATAATGCCGTCACATAACATTTTGTAACAAACCTGTTGAACCATTTATGCTATGAAAAAGTTTTGCTGTAATGCCGTATGGAATGAGAACAAATAACAAAGAACAGAATATTATTAGCAGAAAGGACCTATGACAATGAAGGAGACCAACAAAATAAATGACGAACAAATGTCTGAAATCGCAGGCGGTCATGATTTCAGGGTTCAGAACAACAACTTCTGCCCGAGATGCCGCAATGCCGTATATTTTGTAAAGCATACGGAAGCGGACGGCACGGAAATTCGTGAGTGCAAGGTATGTCATCAGGAATATAAATACCGCAGATACTGAAACGCGAATAGGGCATTAGAGCGATTTCGATTCGCTTGTCCACGCCCCAAGGAGATATCGTGTTTTCTGCCCGGTCGGAGAGTGTGCCGATTGTGTGTATTTTCCTGTAATATACTGTGTACGTAAACAAAAAAATTGACGGGAATCCGGCCGGGGAAAAACAGAAAGGAAGAAGATCAAAATGGAAAATACGATGAAGAAAATGGATGACAGCCTGACTGAACAGCTCTCAGGCGGAAACGGCGCCTATGATGGAAACCCCTTGATGGGTATGCTGGACATGTATTACCAAATGGCAATGGAAGAAATGAATCCGGAACTGAAAGTGGATGCGGCCAGTCGTTACAATCAGACCCTTGATCAGCTGATGAGCCAGGGCGTCAACTGCGCGGGGTACAGACATATCCAAATGTGACACAGAGGCAGCAAAAAGCGCCGCTCATCACCGGCAAGCGCATTTATCGAGCGGAATAATCGACTGTAATAATCGATCTGAAGCAGGTCCCGATCGGGGGCCTGCTTCTCGCTTATACTCTGTACATTTCACTCAGCCAACAGATCTGCGCCTGGCCCCAATATACCCAAGAAGGAAGACAATGGATTTTTCACAGCCTCCCTTCTTGAGTTTTCTTCGTCTTTGTCTTCCCCCGCATGCTTTTTTGTGCTATACTCTCCGCGTATGACGGATCATCGAAGGATGACCGAGTACCATTCCATGCTGTTCGGAGGAACCGAAAATGAAAAGACAGATTGCTTTAATATTGCTTTTTGCTATGGTGCTGCTTCTCCCGGGCTGCGGGAAGAAAGTTGCGGTCCAGAATGCACAGCAGTCAACAGCGGCCCAGCCGTCTGCCGACGGCACGGTGGTAACAAACCAGCAGGCCCAGCCTTCACCGCAGCTCCCGCTCGAAACCCAGAAGCAGATCCTGGAAGCGAACCGGAGTCTCTGGGAGTTCACGGAACCCTATGACTCTCCGTGGTTCTATACCTTCGCGGATCTGGATCATAACGGAAGACTGGAAGTGATCGCCGCAACGACCCAGGGAAGCGGAATCTACACCTATGGCCGGCTGTGGGAAGTGCTTCCGGACGGGAGCGGCATCCGCAATTGCTATCACGAGAACACTGAGATCGAAGGTCCGGATGACTGGCCGGAGATCGTTCTGGATTCACTGCCCTGCTACTATGATGCGAAGACAGACTGCTATTACTATGTCTGCGAAGGCATCACAAGAAACGGATACGCCTACCAGTTTTACGGCTGGTATGCCCTCTGGATGAAGAGCGGAATCGCAGCCTGGGAGTATCTGGCAGGCAAAGAAGTGACTTGGGATGAGCAGGGAGCGGAACATGTCTCGTGTCAGGACGCGGCAGGGAACTCCATCACGGAGCAGGATTATGACACGGCGGTGGAGCGTCGCTTTGCCGGAATGACGAAAACGGAGCAGCATCTTGCATGGATCCAGGTGGACATCCCCCGGCCGGAAACTGCAGAGGCCGATATTTTGACAGAAGAGGCATCCGGAACTGCCGTCGATGATTCCGCGTCCTATGACAGCGTGATCCTGACCTACCGGACCGCCTACGAGCTCGGAAACAACAATGCGGAGCATGCCTGGCAAAACGATATTTCCGAGATCATCGCATATTCCGATGGCGTTGGGTACGCGCTCGAGGACCTCGACCAGAACGGGGTCCCGGAATTGCTCATCTTCGGATCGGGTAATGTAGACGAGTTTGCGAACCAGATCCTCTACGGGCTCTATACCTTGGTGGACGGTTCGCCGGTGAATGTCGCGACCTCCCAGGCCAGAAACCGCTATTATCTCCGGACGGATAACAGCATCTATTCGGAAGGTTCCGGCGGCGCGTCGCATTCCTATTTCACGGTGTGGCACCTGAACGGGAGTTCCTTGGAAGAAACGGAAATAGTGTTCACCGACTGGGACGAAAGCCGGAATGAGACGGTGTGTTACCACCAGATGGGGCACAGCGATAACCTTCCCGGCGACAACAGCATACGCATTACGGACAGCGAGTTCCAGACCCGCTGGGACGAAATGCGAAGCAGCATCTATGTTCCTCAGCTGACCACCATCTATCAACCTGCCTGACCTGAACAGCATTCTACTTACAAAAGCATGAAAACAGGAAACAGCCTTGAGCATTATCTTCGCCCAAGGCTGTATTTTTTCTCATGTTACATCTCCACACTGGTGTCGATGTTGAACACAATATCCGGAAATTCCTCTTCCAGCTCTGCCCGAAGCTTTGCCACCGCGGCATCCTTGTTTTTTCGGATCGTCACATCGGGGACCACATAGAAGTATGCCAGGTGTTCCTCCGCATCATACGAAAACGCATAGGCCCGGATAAACTCTGGGTGATCTTCAATGTGCGCAAGGATCCGGTCCCAGAGCTCCGCGTTGTAAGCCTCGTTCAGGTTGGTGCCGCAGATACCGACCGAGGTCAGACGGATGTTCTGCTCCGCGGCTTTCTGGATGATCCTGCGGGAAAGCTTCGTCGCTTCCGCAGCGGTCATGTCTTCGTCTACTTCGATGTCGACCGAGCCGATCCACACGTCTTCGCCATAGTTGTGGATAACCAGGTTAAACGCATTCCGGACACCGCGCTGGGAAGCGATGAGCCTGCGGATGCGCTTCTGCAGTTCCGGATCCGCACGTCTCCCGAGCAGCTTGCTGACACACTCCCGGAGCATATCCACACCGGTTTTGATGATGAACAGCGAGATGAGAATGCTCACCCAGTTCTCGATGTCGACCTCCGTCAGGTGATAGACCAGAATGGTTATGAGGATAGCGACGGAGATCATGGCGTCGCCGATGGCGTCCGTGCCGGTCATGATCAGTCCGATGGCACGGATCCGTTTCCCGGCCCTTCTCGTGAAAAAACCATAGCTGATTTTGGCGAGCAGGGAAGCAACCATCAGCAGAATGACGACCGTGTTGTACTGCGGGGGATCATCCGGCACGATGATGTCCATGATGGCGCCGTAGATGCCGCGCAGGCCCATGAACACGATGAACACCGTCGAGAACATGGACGTCACATATTCCAGCCGCCCGAACCCGAGCGGATGCTCCCGGTCCACCCGCTTGCTGGCATATGCGGCGGAGAGGATCGACAGCACCGAAGAAACCATGTCCGAGAACCCGTTCCACGCATCCATGAGGATGGCTCTGGAGTTGATGAGGTTGCCGAAGATGAACTTGGCGACGGAGAGCAGCAGGTTCATGATGACTCCTGCTGCCCCGTACCGTATGATGGTCCTGTTTCGTAAATCCATTGTCGTCATTCCTCAGACATAAGGGGCTTTCTCTGCTTTCTCCCCAAAACACATGCCCGGGACGGGAACTGTCCCCTGTGCCTCAGTGAAAAGCCCGGTGTGATCAATGCCAGGAAGCTCAGCCCTCAAGCTGCCAGACCACTACTGCCATCATGCTGGTGCAGCCGTAAAGCCAGTTGGCCAGCTGATACATAGGATCATCGTCTGCCTCCGCCGCGGCATAGGTGTCCTCGGAGATGGTCTGGATATTCTCGGCATAGCTGCCGTCGTCACGCATGGACGCTATGGCGGTCAGCATCCGGAAAAGAGATTCTCCGCCGTTGACGAACTGCGCCGACAGGTCGGCTGCTGCTTCATCACCGGCCTGGAAAGCCGCGGTTTCTTTTTTAACCTGATTGACCATGTTCTGTGTGGTGCAGTGTTCCTGTGCGATCAGGGATGCGAGTATGACACAGTGATAAAGGGCGTTCATGGCCTGCTCA
>CAZMXF010000104.1:0-7944 GCA_964570015.1 uncultured Oscillospiraceae bacterium
CGTGACTTTTCCGGCTGTCTGGAAGAAATGGAGCGGGCCTGTTATGGGCTTTTTGAGGCACTGACCGGAGTAGTATTTCTAGACTTTCGCCATTCGGCGGACATTCCCGCTCTTTATGAGGAGCTTCGGTCGAAAATGGCGTGGGAGCCCTGGTACGGCGAGAATCTGGATGCGCTTCATGATATTCTGACCGGCCTGCCTCACCGCGGAAGCCGTTTTGTTCTGATGCTTCCGGATGAGGACGCACCTGCAGAGGTCCGGCTTTATGCCGAGCGGATCCGCCGTGTCATTGAAGACAGCGAAGAGAGGGCCGCAGAATGAATCAGAAAAAACATCCTGTCGGGCGTTTTTTTGCCGTTCTCGGTATTACGCTTCTCTGCCTGGTACTGTGCCTGCTGGGGGTCATCTGGGTATTGGAGCGCGGCCCCTCCCCGACTGTTACCGGCATGTTTACCCGTTCTGTTCGAGAAACCAGTGCGATTCGCTGGATCAGCAACATCTTTCTTTCGGATGAGGAACTGAATGAATATAAAAGCGTCAGCACCGAAGATCTGGCTACCGAAAGTGTCAACACTTCTCTCATTCACGTGGAGAAGGCAGCGGAAGAGCGTGAAACCGGAAAAACTGAATCCGTAAAGCTCATCGACATTGCAGAGGGAACCTGTAAGGGAAAACTCCTGATCGTCTCGGATCCGAAGCAGGTGATTCTCGGTACTTCAGATGAATTTGTTAAGCAGCCGGGCTTGCTGCTGACTGACATGGTAGCAAAGTACGATGGGCTCGCAGGCATCAATGCCGGTGGATTCAACGACGAAAACGGCACCGGCAGCGGCGGGATTCCCCAGGGAATCGTTATTTTCAACGGTGATGTCATTTACGGAAATGACCTGACTCCCTACCATCTGGTCGGTCTGGACCGGGACGGGATCCTGCATGTCGGTTCCATGAGCGGGCGCGATGCTGTAGCAAACGGAATTCAGTGGGCCGTCAGTTTTGTGACGCATGACGGGCTCGCCTCTTCCCTGATCATCAACGGTGAGGTCCAGAGACAGAATCTGGGCGGTGGTGTAAATCCCCGCACAGCACTCGGGCAGCGTGATGACGGCGCACTGCTGCTGCTGGTTCTGGACGGCCGTAGCATCAACACACTGGGTGCGACGATGGAAGACGTGGTCAATATTATGCTGGAATACGGTGCTGTAAACGCCGGCAATCTTGACGGTGGATCCTCTTCGGTTATGGTCTATGACGGTGAGATTGTCAATCACTGTGCTTCCGTAACCGGACCTCGACGGATTCCGACCGGCTTTATCGTCCTGAAAGAAGGTGTGACCTATGGCTGAGTACCATGGAGTAAAGAACCCGGCATGGGGCCGTTTCCTCATTGTCTGGGCCTTGGTGCTTTTGCTTCTCGGTGGAGCCGGCTGTTATCTGCTCTATCAGTATCTGGGCGTTTATGAAGTCACGAGACCTGATCCGGTCATGGATGATTTCATAAAAAACACCGAATTGACTGAGATTATTGAAATGGCAAAGGAGAACATTCCTTTTGAACTGTCGGAATTTGAAGATCCGCGTGAATTGTACACCTCCTATGTTGAAGCCATCGATCTCAGCCGCGCAGTCAACTACCGCGTCAATTCTGACAGAAGTGAACCGGAACACATCGTGTACGATGTACGGTCCGGGCCGAATCTGATCTGTGAAGTCTTTCTTGAACCGGACGGTGACACGCCCGGGTTCAGCCGGAACTACTGGTCGGTCTCCGGTGTTCAGGCTGCCAAAATCACGGATTTCCTTCCTTCTGTCACCGCACAGATAGAGACTGTTTCCGGGACCGAACTGTCTCTCAACGGAGTTTCTCTCACAGAGGCTTATCTCAGCGGTAAGCCGAAAGAGATACAGGATCTTACCAGATATGAAGCGGAGACGGAGAATCCTCCTCATTTTCTCACCTACGAGGTGGGGCCGCTCTACGGGGAAATCACACTCTCTGATGTACACGGCAGTTCCGTAGCCTCGGAGGGGGAAGTCCATAACGGTCAGGTTGTCTATCATGCTTTTGACGGCAAACAGGATCTGACCATCACTGCACCGGATGACCTGCCGGTATTTATCAACGGAGTGAAACTCTCAAGGGACAGCGCTGTCTCCTCGACTCTCGGTGTCTTTAAAGGACTGGAGCTTTACACCGGTGATGCTGACTGTCTGACAACTACTTATCGCATTGAAGGTCTCTATCTAACTCCTACTGTGACTGCGGTCGATTTCGACGGCACGGAAGTGACTCCGATTGCAACATCCGGTGACACACTGCTTTTCTTCCACCACGGAGAACCGGAGACGGAGGCCCTGATGTATTCTGTTGCCGAGAGCTTCTTCAACGCTTATATGGAGTACTCCGCACATGCCTTCGAATACACACGTTATGCCAATCTGCTCAATAAAATTCTGCCTCAAAGTGATCTGTATCAATATGTCTTTCGCTCCCAGGAGGCCATGTACTGGGCTTCCGGCACACAGACAGAATACAACGATCTGCGGTACGAGAACTTCCATATGGTTAGCCCTTACTGCTTCACCTGCACCGTAATCTACAGTGCGGATATGACGGCAAAGAACTGGTATGAGCAGTATAGTTACAAGCTGGAAAACGCTTATGAGCTCTCTTTTGTCAGTACCAACGGCCGCTGGCTGGCTGCCGGGATGAACGTGATTACCGGTGCCTGATACAGTCAGAGAGGTTTCACAGGAACTAAAACACCTGCCTCATGGTCGAGGCAGGTGTTTTTCGTGCATCTATCGATTCTGTTTTATTTGCAGGATTCCGGCCGGGTCGTATTGATCCGGCTGTTCAGTTTCCGGATTCCAGTGCGCTGATCTCATCTGCCAGTCTCCGGATTTGCAGTTCCAGATCTTTCAGCTGGGTTATTCCGTCGGAAGGCAGATCTTCCTCTTCGTCTTCTTCCGCAGTCGCAGTCTGTTGTATCAGCCTGGGCTGACGGTTTTGCACAGTGCACTGTTCTTCGGTCTGAATCGGCACTGTCGGATGCGCTGCTTCCGTTTCTGTATTCAAAAGCTTCATCCCGCTCGTGAATCGATCCAGATAACCGTGCAGGAAACGAAGATTCTCTTCCTCTCTGGCTTGAAGGACACGGAAGCATTCTCTCACCTGTTCTTCTGCATATTCCCGTTCCTCCTTTGTTTCCTTTGCCAGTTTGTCCCGCTGCATTTCGGCTTCCTGAACGATTCCGTCCGCACGGCTGTGGGCTTTTGCCAGGGTATCCCGGTACAGGCTCTGCATGGAATTCAGAAGCTCCCCAGACTGCTCTCCATCCGCTGTTCTCTGCTCAAGTTGCTCACGCAGCTGTATCAGTTCCTGACGCTGCCTTTCGTTCTCGTCTACGAGCTCAACTGCAAGACTGTGAAGCTCCTCCAGAACCGAATTGACCTTATTGACGTTATAGTATTTTCTCTTTGCCACATCAATGTTGATCCGGTCAAAATAATCAAGTATTTCTGCCATGTGTTCTTTCGCCTGCCCTGTCAGTCTATTTCTATTGTAATATGTGTTAGTTATTATAGCAGATTCTCCAACACTCTGCAACCGAATTGCTCACCCGGCATGAAAACCGTCTTCCGGTACAGGAGCATTTTTACTTAATTCTGTAAAACAAAGAAAACTGTGGAATAATATGGCGTAATGCTGTATAATATGAATTGAAATCCCGTAAATCATTAGGAGGTATCTTATGAATCTTCTCAGTCTGTTGCTCAGTTCTCTTCTGACCGATTCCAGTGTTTCTGCTTTGGCAAAAAAGACCGGTCTCAGTGCAGCCGCATTGAAGAAGCTGATTCCACTGGCAGTACCCCTGCTTCTTAAGTTCCTGACCAGCAATGCTTCTTCCGAATCCGGTGCCCTCTCTCTGCTCGGTGCCCTCTCCCAGCACACCAACCAAAAGACCCTTTCTGACCAGATCGACGAAGCCGACACCGAAGACGGCGGGAAGATCATCGGCCACATCTTCGGCAATCAGTCCGATGTGGTCACCAACCGTCTTGCTCAGCAGTCCGGTATGAGCGAGCGCGATGTCAATTCCGCCCTTGCCGGAATCGCTCCAGCGCTGATGAGCGGACTCTCTGCTGCAAACCATACGGTATCTGCCGCTCCCAAAGTGGATTTGAGCGATGGCATTGATCTCTCCGATCTCCTCGGCATGTTCGCCGGGGCACAATCTGTTCAGCAGGTCCCGCAAAGCCAGTCTTACGGAGGCGGTCTGCTGTCCGGACTTCTGGGTGGCAGCAGTTCCGGTCTCGGCGATCTGTTCGGTTCCATGCTCGGTTCTTCCGCTCAGCAGTCAAGCCAGGAGAACGATTTCAACGGAACGCAGCTTCTCAGCCTCCTCTCTTCCATGACTCGCTGAGTATCTCCCTCTCCAGTTCTATTCAAAAAAAGAAGCAGTCTTTTTCAGGCTGCTTCTTTTTTTTTGAATATGGTTTGATACTTTTTATGAGAGAGTAACCGGATATCGAGCTGCCAGTTTCCGAAAGCTGTCTTCACTGATTCCGTGTTCCATCGCGCAGGCTTCCCGTTCCGCAGTTTCATCGTCGATTCCCGCTTCGATCAGCATCTGCTTCAGATAGTTGTGCTTTTCCAATGTGAGTTCCGCCAGTTCAAGACCTTCTTTGGTGAAGTGAATCATCTTATCCGAGTCCATCGTAATCAGACCGGCTTCAATCAGCTTTCCGACAGCGACACTGACAGATGGCTTTGTCACATCCAGCGTCTCAGCAATGTGGATGGAACGACAGTGCCCCTTCTCCTGGGTAATCATCAGAATAGCTTCCAGATAGTCATCCCTTGCCTCATTCCGGAAATTTCTCAAGTTCATTACTACACCCTCTTCACAAAAGTATGGTATCAGGTTAGATTATTCTATCATGTTTGGTTCTTTTTTGCAAGTACGGAGTATACGGAATTCAGCTCTGTGGGTTGTACTGCATAAGTTCCTGTCCATGTGTTTTCAGCCATTTTCTCGCTTCCCGATACCGAGGGAGAACTCGTTCCACCTCTGCCCAGAATGCTTCACAATGGTTCATCTGTTTTCGATGGCAGAGTTCGTGCACGACTACATAATCGCGCACCGCTTCCGGCGCCAGCATCAGCAGGCAGTTAAAGTTCAGATTACCCTTTGATGAACAGCTCCCCCACTTGGTCTTCTGGTGCCGAATGCTGATGCGACCATAGGACACGCCGATCCGTGGGGCAAAATATTCCACCCGTTCCGTCAGATCCTGTCTGGCCTTAGAAGTCATTTGAGAGAGTTCCGCTCCAGTCATCGGACGGATTCCGCTTCTCTGTTCAGCGGCAGATGCAAGTTTCCGCTGTTGTTTCTCAATCCATGTCAAATGCCCCTCGACAAAGCGCCTGACTTCCTGTTCCCGTACAAACAGCGGCGCACGGACAATGACTTCTCCGTTCTCTCTTACCTGGAGCGATAAAGTTTTACGCCGGCTTCGAATTACTGCTATGTTCATCAGGAATATACGTCGTTCGTGTCGACCAAAACGATGGTGATGTCCATGCTCTCTCCGTCACGCCAGACCGTCATGGTCATGGTATCACCGACCTCCAGAGCATCTTTGATTCGGCTGATTTCTTCGGTTGTTTTGACCGCAGTTCCGTCTACAGCCGTGATGATATCTCCGGGCCGGATTCCTTTCTCTTTCGCATCGGAACCGTCGCTTACGGCAGAGACATAGAGTCCCTCCGGAAGCTCATAGTGTTCCATTGCGTTTTTCGGAATAGCTCCGACCGTGATCCCGATGGCCGGCCGCCCCTTTACCTCTCCGTCCTTCAGCAGGGCGTTTGCCACCTTGCATACCGTAGATGACGGAATCGCGAAGCCGATTCCTTCGATGCTGGAGTAGCTGGACATCATCTTCATATTGGTGATGCCGATGACCTGTCCATAGAGATTAAAAAGTGCTCCGCCGGAATTGCCTTCATTGATGGCTGTGTTTGTCTGCAGCAGTGTCATGCTGCGTCCGTTATAACTCATCCCGCGTTCAATGGCAGAAATAATCCCGTCAGTCAGCGTATTTCGAAAGTCCTCTCCCAACGGGTTTCCGATAGCAGCAACACGGTCCCCGACCCGCAGGGTCGTGCTCTCCCCCATCTCTGCGGCAGGCAGGCCTTTCGCATCGATCTTCAGCATGGCAATATCGCTGACGCCATCCGCACCGATCAGTTCCGCTTCATATTCGCTGCCGTCGTCCAGGGTCACCACGGCACGGTCGCAGTCTTCAAGCACATGGGTATTGGTCAAGATCAATCCATCTTCCCGGATTACGATGCCGGAACCCCAGAAGAACCCGATATTCTTTCCCTTGTAGGCTGAAATTGAAACGATCGATGGCGCGCACTTCTCATAGAGTTCCTGAAGAGACAGTTCCTCGTCCGGTACAGCCTGCATAGTGAACGCTGCCGCAGGACGATCTTCGGTTCTGGGGATATTCACTTCCACTTGGCTGCTTTCCACGTCTTCATAAAACTGCTCAAAGAAGTCTTCAGGGGTATCCGGCATTTCCGTATCTTCATCTGACGGATCGGTAAAAAACGAGAACTGATCCTCTCCACTGCCGTCAATCTGGCGGAACGCCAGCGAAGATCCGACAATTACCACGATCAGGATGAGCACCAGCCCGACAATGCGTCCGGGTGTCAGCCCGCCGGAATGCCTCTTCCGACGTTTTTTACCTTCCCTATCAGGAAGCTCTTCGATTTTCTTCAGGGCCAAATCCTCTTCCGCTTCATCCGAGACCAGCGGAGCATACCAGCTCTGTGCGTGATACCAGCTTTGATTCATGTTTTTTCTCTTCCCTGTTTTGAATTCTCCGCCAATGTAAGCGTAAACACAAACTCCGTCATGCCGTCTTCGCTCCGCACCGCAATGTCCTCGTCATGTGCGTTGATGATGGTCTTTACCAGATACAGACCAAGTCCGACACCTTCCTTGTCCAGGCTGCGGGAGCGGTCTGACTTATGAAAGCGGTCAAATATATAGGGCAAATCGTCCGGCGGAATCGTCTCTCCGTAGTCTTTGATGGAGACATAGGCTTTTCCCATATCCTTGTAAAGCCGCACAATCAGACAGCTCCCAGGACTTGCAAACTTGATCGCATTGTCCAGAAGGTTATAGATCACCTGTGTGATCGCGTCTTTGTCTGCAATCACCATCAGATGGCTGTCCGGCAGTTGCGGATCCACGTCCAGGTTCTTCTTGGTTGCCCGACTTTCAAAGCTCAGCATTGTCTGGAGCATCAGCTCTGTAAGATCAAACACTGTTCTCCGGGAGGCATCTGCCGCTTTTGCCTTCGCTCTGGAGACATCCAGCATGTCACGTACCAGCCTGGATAGTCTTCTGGTCTCGTCACGGATGGAAACCAAGTATTTGCGCTCCTGCTCCGGCGGGATCGTTCCGTCCAGAATACCGTCGGCAAATCCTGCAATCGTCGTCATCGGTGTGCGAAGCTCGTGTGAGATATTTGCAATAAACTCGCTCCTGCGTTTTTCCGCCTGCTCGAGTGAATCCGCCATTTTGTTGAACGAGTCGATGAGCGCCCCCATTTCATCCGTAGTATCCGTTGTCTGCTTCACACGTACGGAGAAATCGCCTCTGGCAAACTTACGCGAAGCGGATGCAATCTCATCCAAAGGTCTCGCCATGCGCTTGGAATACACCATCACCATCAGCATTGCAATCAGAGAGACGACAGAAAACGCTACGATCGCCCAACTCAGATAGGTCGTCCAGGTGCCGAGCATGTTTGAGATCTGAGAACTGATGAAACAATACCCGAGCAGGTTTCCATCCGTCTCCGCCAGAATCGGTTTTCCGACCACATAGCGTTTATCCGGATAGATTCCGTCCAGCGTCGTCA
>CAZMXF010000105.1:0-7906 GCA_964570015.1 uncultured Oscillospiraceae bacterium
CGGTTGCGGTTCTTCCGCAGGTGGAAGAAGTGGACTTCAAGCTCGATATGAACGAACTGAAAATCGACACTTACCGCTCTTCCGGTGCCGGCGGACAGCACGTCAACAAGACAGAAAGCGCAATCCGCGTCACACATCTCCCAAGTGGGCTCGTGGTGGAGTGTCAGGATGAACGCAGCCAGTATAAAAACAAGGACCGTGCGCTGCAGATCATGCGGGCCAAGCTCTATGAGCGCGAGCAGGAGAAACAGCATGCGGCTCTGGCTGCGGAACGCAAGAGCCAGGTTGGTTCCGGAGACCGCAGTGACAGGATTCGCACCTATAATTTCCCCCAGAATCGGGTGACCGATCACCGGTTGAGCGGTGAAGGACGCAGCTTCAATCTAGAGAGCGTCATCAACGGGAACCTGGATCCGCTGATTGATGCCCTGACGGCTGCCGACCAAGCGGAAAAGCTGGCAGAGGGGGAGAGTGCAGAATGACTACAAAACGAATCAGCCGGGACATCGAGACGGCGGCGAAGCTTCTCCGAGAGGGGAGCCTCGTCGCTGTCCCTACGGAGACGGTATACGGCCTGGCGGGAAACGGCCTGGATGAAAGGGTCATTGAATCGATCTATGAGGTGAAAGGCAGACCGGCTGTGAAACCGATCTCACTGATGGTACCCGGACCGGAGATGATCGATGAGCTCTGTGTGGAGGTTCCGGAAGCCGCAAAGCAGTTGGCTGAGCGATTTTGGCCGGGACCGCTGACTCTGGTACTGCGCGCCAGGCCTTCCATACCCGGAATCCTCCGAGCGGGAGGAGCGACTGTCGGACTGCGATGCCCCCGTCAGGAAAAGACGCTACGTCTTCTGCGCGAAGTGGAATTCCCGTTGGCGGTCCCGTCCGCAAATCCATCCGGGTTGGAGAGTCCGAAGGACGCTGACCAGGTCCTGGCTTATTTTGACGGAATGATCGCCGCGGTCATCGACGGAGGCCCCTGTGCACTCGGAATGGAATCGACCGTGTTGGACCTCAGCAAAACTCCGTATCGGATTCTAAGGCAGGGTTCCCTCCCGGCGGAGGAAATCATGGATGCGCTTGTTTCCGGGATGACGATTGTAGGCATCACGGGCGGGAGCGGCTGCGGCAAGACCACTGCGCTCATGGAACTGGAGAACAGAGGCGCGCTGCTGCTGGACTGTGACGCTGTGTATCATGAGTTGCTGAACAAATCGGAAAGCATGATTGCGGAACTGGAAGCTGCCTTCCCGGGAACGACAGAAGGCGGTGTCCTGCGGAGAGACCGGCTGGCTGAGATCGTCTTCCGGGATGAGCAGAAACTGAAGCGCCTGAACGAGATCACGCACCGGCATATCATGGCAGAGGTGACACGGCGGCTGCGGGCCTGGGCGATGGAAGGCGGAAAACTGGCGGCCCTCGATGCCATTGAACTGATCAGCAGCGGTCTTGCAGAGATCTGCGACTTCACAGTTGCTGTCATTGCTTCGGACGAGACCAGAATCAGCCGTATTATGGCGAGAGACGGCATCAGCAGAGAAAGGGCGGAATTGAGAATTCGGGCTCAGAGGCCGAACTGCTATTTTATGGAACACTGTGATTTCACTGTGTCGAACGACGGTGACAGTGACGAGTTTATCCGTAACTTGAATGAAGAACTGGAGGAAGGGTTAAGGCATGGAAAACATGAGAGAGAATCTGTTTTATGAGCAGAAAAACGGTTATGACCGGATTGATACCGAAGAACGGCTTCGAATTGAAGCGTATTGCCGGGAGTATATGGCATTTTTGAACGAAGCGCGCACCGAGAGAGAAGCTGTCCGCTATGCCGTCGAGAAGGCAGAGGAACTGGGATTCCGGAAGTTTCAGCCGGGACAGACTCTGGTTCCGGGAGATCGGGTGTATCAGATCAACCGCGGCAAAGCACTGATGCTCGCGGTTATCGGAGAAGAATCTCTGGAGCGGGGGACCGTCATCGCCGGAGCTCATATTGACTCCCCACGCCTCGATCTCAAACAGATCCCTATGTATGAGCAGGATGAACTCTGCTATTTCCGAACCCATTATTACGGCGGGATCAAAAAATACCAGTGGGTGACTATTCCTCTCGAACTGCATGGTGTCGCGGCCCTGAAAAACTGCGAAACGGCGGAAATCTGCATCGGCAGGGAACCGGGAGATCCGAAGTTTGTCATCACGGATCTGCTTCCGCATCTGGCGGCAGATCAGATGAAGAAGACCATGGCAGAGGGAATCACCGGAGAGGGTCTGAACATCCTGATTGGCAGCGTGCCTTACGACGATGACGGAAAGGACCGGGTCAGGCTGGCTGTGTTGAGCCTGTTGAACGATGCCTATGGAATAACGGAAGAAGACTTTCTCTCAGCAGAGCTTACGGCAGTGCCGGCGTTTGACGTATGCGAGGTCGGTCTGGACCGCTCCATGATCGGCGGATACGGGCATGATGACCGGGTTTGTGCCTGGGCAGAGCTGAAGGCCATGTTCGATCTTGAAACTCCGAGAAGAACCTGTGTCTGCATCCTAGCCGACAAGGAAGAGATCGGATCCGAAGGGGTGAGCGGAATGCAGAGCTCTGCCTTTGACTGCTTTATGGAAGATCTCTGTGAGACGCAGCATGTCGCACTGCGCCGCTGCCTTGAGAACAGTTTCTGCCTCTCTGCAGACGTCTCCGCCGCATTTGATCCGCTCTATCCGGAGGTCTCCGAGAAGCGAAGCGAATCCAAGATCAACTACGGACTCGCAATCTGCAAGTATACGGGAGCGAGGGGCAAGTCCTCTACCAGTGATGCTTCGGCGGAAATTGTAGGATATCTTCGCGGCCTGTTCGAGAGAGAGCAGGTGATCTGGCAGATGGCAGAGATGGGCAAAGTCGACCAGGGCGGCGGCGGAACGATCGCAAAGTATATGGCGAACCGCAACATCGACACCATCGACGCCGGCGTTCCGGTCCTGAGCATGCACGCTCCGTTTGAAGTCGTCTCCAAGTTCGACTGTTACATGACTTACAAGGGGATTCTCGCAGCCTATCGGGACTGAGTTTTATGAATATAATTCAATAGAATCCAACACAGAGAGATACCTCGTACGAAACAGTAGTACGAGGTATTTTTTCATGGGAAAGAATCTCCTGGGAGGCAACTAATGATTGCTTTTACAGACTTGATATGTTATGATATAGAAACAAAATTGCAACCATTTTGAATTCGATTTGCTTTTATTTGTTCCGTGGAGACTCTTATGATGAATCGTGTTTTGGAACAAGTGAATAAAAAGAGAGCGGAAAGGCGCAGACAGATTGCGCTGCTCCTTTGTCTCTCCGTGCTTGTTCCGCTCGGTATCTGCAGCGGAACACTTCGAACCGGGATCGCCCTGAGCAATTCGCAGTTGATTCTGGCATGCCCTTTTATGGGAGAAGGGTCAGAGCCGGTGGCACATTTTCACAATACATCCTGTTATGACAGCGAAGGCATGCTGGTATGTTCGCTGCCGGAGCGGGAAGCGCACACACATACCGACGACTGCTATCGGGAAGGAAAAGAACTGGTCTGCGGCCGGGAGGAGAATCCCGGACACACCCATACGGATGCCTGCTATGCGGAAGAGACGGTACAAGTCTGTAATCTGGATGAAACTGCGGGGCATCGGCATACAGAGGAGTGCTATTCGGAAGAAAGTGAAGACCCGGTCTGTGGGCTGGAAGAAGGTGAGGGAGCCCATCAGCACACGGATGAATGCTTCCGTACGGAGAGAACGCTGATTTGCAGAAAGGAGATCGGCGAAAGCGCACATGTTCACACAGACGAATGCTGGAAAACCGGGAAAGTGCTGTCATGCGGACAGGAAGCCCTTGTACTCCATGTTCATGATGACAGCTGCTTCATGATTTCAACTGCAGACGGGAAGAACGACGGCCAAAACGGCCAGAAAGAGGATGAAAAAGAAGCATCTGAGGAGAAGACAGAAGCGATCGGAGAGAAGACAGACAAAAGCGAAGAGAATGTAAAAAACGAACAGAGGAAGGCAGATTCAGATAAAATAGACGATGAAGAAGAGAAGTTGCCGGAAAAACCGGACAGCGACCCTTCTGCCGATCTGGAGACGCCGGAAATCTGGGAGAAAGCATTTGAGAAGCTCACGCTGACAGGAGAATGGGCGGAAGATCTGATCGCAGTTGCTGAGACCCAGTTCGGCTATGCAGAGAGTGAACTGAATTTTGATGCAGTGCTGAACAAAGAGAGGGACGGATACGTACTGAAGGGCTGGACGCGTTATGGAGCCTGGTATGGCATTCCGTACGGCGACTGGTGCGCAATGTTTGTCTCCTTCTGCCTGCATTATGCCGGGATCTCGGACAAGGAATATCCTTATGACTGCGGTACGACCACATGGGTGAGGAATCTTGAAGATCGTGGATTGTTCTCTGCAGCGTCAGAATACAGCCCGATGCCGGGGGACCTGGTCTTCTTTGACTGGGAGCAGGACGGATTGACGGATCATGTCGGACTGGTGTACGGAGTGGATGCAAAGGATAATTATCTGCTTACCATCGAGGGAAATCACACCAGAACAGTACAGACTTTTGAATACGCACTGAATGATCCGCAAATCATGGGATACGGCATTCTCAAGTATGTGGAAATGCCGGAAGAGGAAGAGCCAGAAGAGGCGGAAACTTCTGAGCTCGCAGAAAACGAGGAACCGGAGATCCCACAGAACAATACAGAGGCACCGGCTGCGGCGCATGGAAAAGCTCCTGTCGGGATGGAAAAAGCAGAAAAGACGGATACCACGGATACAAAAGAATCGAGCGAGATTCCTGCCTTAAAGCAGAACGAAAATAAGAACGAAGAAGCCCAAAAGAGACCTAATGAGTCATCGGAGGCACCGGAGGTCCCAAAGCAAGTGCAGCGTTTTGACAAGACCGTGGCGGGGATCCGCGTGCAGGTCGAGGCGGACGAAGGCGCCTTTCCGGAGAATACCTATATGTCGCTTGCCCCGATCGACGGAAACTGCCTGAAGGATGCGGTTGCTGGGGAGATCGACGGTGAAATCCTTGAAATTCAGGCGGTTGATATCGTTTTTGTGAACGAATTCGGGGAAGAATTGGAACCGGCGATTCCGATCCGGGTCAGCATCACGGTTCAGGAGACGCAGTATTCTGACCGGGAGACAGAGGTCGTCCATATCGACGACAACGGAACATTTTCCATCGTACCACAGGCAGCAGATGAAGAAACGGAGAGCAATTGTAAGATTCTGTTCGATGCAGACAGCTTCACACCATATGCCATTGTGCGAAAAACAGACAGTCAAACGGCGGGGACAGAGGCATCTGCAGTGACTGTTCCGGAAGCGGAGAAGCTTGAAGAAGCACGGGAAGCCAATGATCTTGAGGAAAAGAAAAACAGTCTTATAATAGAAGGAGCATTTGCAAAAGAAAACCGCATAGCTAATGACACCGCTTCTGAGAGTCGAACCGCCAGAGAAACTGACATCGGTACAACTGATTCTGACAGTCAGAATTCCGGAGATATGGGAAGCATCGATATGGTAAAAAAGGACGATGTTCACCGCACAGTGGAGGAGAACATTGCGGCCGAAAGCTATGGTGATCATCATCCGGATTCAGCAGAGCATGTTCTGGATGAAGAGTCCTATCGGCCAATGCCGGAGTATGCGTCACCGATTAGAAGACATAATGTCGATGCCGGATACTGGATTATCCTGGGGTTCTTTGCGGCACTGGCTATGAGCGGCAGCCTCTGGCTGCTGGAGAGAAGCAGTGAGAGAGAAGCTAAGTGAGCCGGAAAACGGAATAGGGAACAGGAAAACCCGCGGCAGGGAACAAAAGCCCTTGTCGCGGGTTCTCTCAGTTTAATGTGCCGTCCATCTTCTCGGTGAGGAGCAGAACGCGATCCCGAAGCGGTGCATGCTCCGGCATAGAGAGCGTCGGGTCTAGGGATAGGATCCGGTCGGCGGCTTCTTTGCTTCTCATCAGCGTATCGGTATCCGTGCCGAGATCCGCCACATGCATTTCGGGCAGACCGTGCTGCCGTGAACCGAAAAAGTCACCCGGACCTCTGAGACGCAGATCCTCTTCCGCAATCCTGAAACCGTTTCCTGTTTCACACATGATCTTCATGCGGGCTTTGGATTCCTCGCTCTCGGAGTCTGTCACCAGAACACAATAGCTTTTATGCTGCCCACGTCCGACACGGCCGCGCAGCTGATGGAGCTGGCTGAGACCGAAACGGTCGGCATTCTCCACCAGCATCAGGGCAGCATTTGGAATATCCACTCCGACCTCAATCACTGTGGTAGAAACCAGAACATCCAGCACACCGGTAAGCATCTGCTGCATGATGAGGTCCTTGTCGGCGGCCTTCATTCTCCCATGGACACAGCCGATCCGAAGCTCCGGAAGTTCCTGCCGAAGCTGTTCTGCGTATTCCACCGCTGAAAGCAGTTTCTCCCCGTCTTCCTTTACAGTTGGTTCCTCTTCTTCGTCCTCTTCTACCTTGGGGCAGACGACAAAGACCTGTCGGCCTTCTCCGCAGAGCTTTCGAATAAAGGCGAGAAGACGCTGATGGTAGGCGCTGCCGACACAGAAAGTGTCAACTATCTGCCTGCCGGGAGGCAGTTCATCCAGTGCTGACAAAGCCAGATCGCCGTAGATAATGAGGGCGAGCGTCCGAGGGATCGGGGTAGCCGACATGACATAAACATGGGGCGGCAGGGAGTCTTTGTCTGTGTGCTCGCCGGTACCGAAACGGGAACGCTGCTCTACTCCGAAGCGGTGCTGTTCATCGGTGATTGTGAGTGCAAGCCGGGAAAAGTGCAGACCGTCGCTGAGCAGGGCATGGGTGCCGATGATAAGATCGAGGGAACCGGCTTTGAGAGCCGCAATCAGTTCACGTTTTTCTTTAGCTCGTGTGGAACCGGTCAGCAAGCCGATTCTGACTCCGAGCCTTCCGAGAATGCTGCGCAGCGTTCGATCATGCTGTTCTGCAAGTATCTCAGTCGGCGCCATGAAGGCGGAGGCATACCCGGCCTGAACACACTGCCAGACCAGTGCAGCAGCCACCAGAGTCTTACCACTGCCGACGTCGCCCTGTAGGAGCCGGCTCATCTGGTTGCCGGAGGCCATATCTGCAGCGGCCTCTTCAATGGCTCGGCGCTGTGCACCGGTGGGAGAAAACGGGAGGGAATCATAAAAGGGTGTAAAACCAGGCTTCGGAATGACAATACCCGGGCGGTCTGCTTTCTGGCGGCTGCCGAGGGCGCATGAGAGAAGGAATAGCTCTTCAAATACAAAACGTTTCCTGGCCTGGTCAAGAGCGCTGATATTCTGCGGGTAGTGGATGCTTTCGTAAGCGTCTTCTGCCGCAATCAGACCGTATTCCTTCCGCACCGAATCCGGAAGAAGCTCCGGAATCCGACCGTGACAGCTGTCCAACCCCTGGCGGATGCTCTGCCGAATCGCGTTCTGCTGAAGGGCGCTGTTGAGGTGGTAAACAGGGATGATCCTTCCGATGACGGACATTTTACCGGCTGGCAGTTCCTCGGGTTCAAACACGGGATTCGTAAGGCTGCGGTGAGAACCTCTGACTTCCATTTTTCCGTAAAAACGATATGTACTGCCGCGGTGCAGCTGGTTGCGGATATAACTCTGATTGAAATAGGTAATGCTTACCTCGGCACTGTCGTCGTAGGCACGAAGCTTCACCAGATCAAGACCGCGGCGGATTCTGGAAAGACGGGGCTCATCTGCAACAACAGCGGAAATACAGACAGACTCGCCGTTCTGAACCAGGGCGATCGACTTCAAGCTGCTGCGGTCTTCATAACGGCGCGGGAAGCATGAGATCAGATCAAACAGAGAA
>CAZMXF010000106.1:0-7827 GCA_964570015.1 uncultured Oscillospiraceae bacterium
GTATCTGTGCGAACAAGGGTTCGGCGGAGAAAGAGAATAATAAGCTGCGATTCACTTGGTGCTTTACGAGATAAGACAGATTGAGTTCGGGAGAAAAAACAAATGAACAATGAACAGAGACAAGTGTTTTGGGACACGCTCATATCTCTCGAGGCTTTGCTCTATAGATATAGAATTAGAAGAAGACGTATGGTATAATCATCATAAGACAATTATGCTACTCGGATCGATGTCCCAAGTATATGGAGTGATAAAGAAATGATCTATACAGCCGAGACGAAAAAAGCCATGAAGCTCTGCTTCGAGGCACATAAGGACCAGAAGGACAAATCCGGCCTGCCGTATGTGTTCCATCCGTTCCATGTGGCGGAGCAGATGCCGGATGAGAAAAGCACGATTGTTGCTCTGCTCCATGACGTTATCGAGGACACGTCCTATACGCTGCAGGATCTTCGCATGATGGGCTTTGATCAGGATGTTCTTGACGCGCTCGCATTGATGACGCACGACAAAAATGTCCCGTACATGGATTATGTGGCCAAGATCAGGGATAATGAGATCGCGCGTACTGTAAAGCTTGCGGATCTACGGCACAACAGCGATTTGACCCGAATGGATGAAATCACGGAAACGGCATTGAAGCGCGTAGAAAAATACAAAGCTGCGATGCAGCTGCTCTTGGAATCCAGGTCTGAGTCCGGTGTGAACGGCGACAGCAATGGGCATGAGTTTGTTGATTTGGGGCTTTCTGTAAAATGGGCGACCATGAACATTGGCGCGGCGGAGATAAGTGATTATGGCGGCCATTTTGCATGGGGCGAGACTTCCTGTAAAGAAGATTATACATGGGGTGCATATAAACATGGCTCATCTGCAGATGACCTGACGAAATATAGCTTCACGGATAACATGCTCCATCTCGAGCCGAAAGACGATGCTGCTGCAGTGAACTGGGGAGGTGCATGGCGCATGCCCACAAGCTCAGAATGGGAAGAACTGTGCAACAAATGTAACTGCGCATGGGAATGGACATGCATCGAAGACACTCCGGGATATAGAATCACGAGTAAAAAGGCAGGCTACACAGACAAGAGTATTTTCCTCCCGGCAGCCGGGTATTTCCGCGGGCATGCGGTGGAAGGAGCAGAGAAATCTGCTTACTACTGGTCATCAACGCGCAACGAACCGTTCGCGGATCGTGCGTTGTGCCTCTACTTCATTCCGAATTTCATAGGCATAGGCAACAATGGTTTTCGAAATGGCGGATTTACCATTCGGCCTGTAATATGGTGATTTATGATTACATTATGATGGCGTCAGATCGGTGATCGATCGCTTCGAGCCGGATATCATCATTGTGAACGCCTGTGACGCCAGCGGCAAAATCGGCCGGCTGATCATGAACGCAAGGACTATATGCTTCCTGCTATAGAAAATGCCGGAGAGACATATGGCTGTCTCTTGAAAGCCGGTTGCCACTGATCGAGTGTCGTTAAAGATTATTCCAAAGAAGGAGGAGATTTACATGAAAATAGCAGTCAGATACTACACAAAAACCGGAAACACGAAGAGACTTGCCGAAGCCATCGCTGAGGCGGTCGGAGCAGAGGCGCTTCCGATCAGCAGCCCTATTACAGAGCCCGTAGACATTCTGTTCCTGGGAAACTCCTATTATGCCTTCAGCATTGACCCGGAGGTCAGGGATTTTGTCAAGGGACTGGACAAGAACATGATTGGCAGGATCGTCAACTTCGGCTCCGCTGCTATGCTCAATTCTACCTACAAGAAAGTGAAGGCGGAGGCAGACAAGGTCGGCATTAAGATGGATGAGCGTGAATTTCACTGTAAGGGTGAATTCAAAGGTATCCACAAAGGAAAGCCGGATGAGTCGGATATGAAAGCTGCGGCAGAATTTGCCAGAAAGATCGTTGAATAAAAATCAGAGACAATTTGTTTCGCTTGATCCTTTTCCGCTAAATTTACCCAAGCCAGTAATTGAAGAATCATTTTAGAGCTCTTGCCCTATTTATAAAAATCTGGTAAAATTCAGGTTAAAGCAAGGTCTTATCTGCGCCTCTGGCGCAGAACAGGCCATAGGATAAGGAGGAAAGCATGGAAGAGAGAATCAGCGGCAGAAAGCCAAGTTACGGGTTCTTCAGCAGATTGACTTACGGCGTGGGAGAAATCTTCGGAGGCGGATGTTTCGTCATTATCAACGCGTTCTTTATCGTCTTTCTGACGGACGCTCTCGGCATGAATGCGGCTCTTGCGGGAACGATTCCCATGATCGGCAAGATCTGGGACGCCATTACCGACCCCATCATGGGCAACATTGTTGAGAGAACCGAGTCGAAATACGGGGCGAAGAGGTTCTAT
Source organism: uncultured Oscillospiraceae bacterium (assembly GCA_964570015.1). GTDB lineage: Bacteria > Bacillota > Clostridia > Oscillospirales > Oscillospiraceae > Limivicinus. The sequence goes on from CAZMXF010000106.1 coordinate 2,377, forward strand.
ATCTTAGTGGGAAGCATTGCTTCTGCCATCACCTTCGTGATCATGTGGATCAATATCCACGCATCGTCGATGATAGCGAACTATATCTTCTACGTTGTGATGTACTGCTTGTTCAATACGGGCTTCACGGTGCTGAGTGTGCCGTATAACGGACTGCTTCCGGACATGATGGACGACTACGCGATGCGCGCCAGGTTCTCCAATATGCGTATGGTGTTCTCAACGCTCGGTGCCGCCATCTGCGGACTTGTTCCGGGTATGATCATCAAGCAGACAAACGATCCATCCCAGTACATGATGTGCATGCTTCTCTTTGGCGTGCTCTTCTTTGTATGTTCGATCACCGTGTTTTTTGGCACATGGGAGAAGCAGAAGGAACCTGTAAAGTCGACGCTCGCAGAGAGCTTCACTCAGGCGGCCAGTGTCTTCAGGAGCCGCTCATTCTTGATCTTCCTGGGGCTCTACCTTTTTGGCCAGGGCGGCATGGACTTCATTTCGGGAATGGCAGTTTACTACGTGCAGCACGCTCTCGGTGCATATCCCAGCTACTACGTCCCGATCCTTGCGGTACTGATGGTTGCCCAGCTCGTCGGCATGCTTATCTTCGGACCGGTCATGAGCAAGACTTCCAAGAAGATGGCGATCGTTATCGCCGCGCCGTTAAGACTTGTCGGCGTACTGGGACTTCTGGCATTCTCGCATCACGGAGCGCCGCTCGTCCCGATCCTGGCGCTTGCAGCACTTATCGGACTCGGCAACGCCGGCTCCCTTACTGGTATATTCGCCATCATGGCCGATATGACGGACATCGACGAGCTGATTACGTCAATCCGCAGGCCGGGCATCGTGTCCAGCATGGCCACATTTATCAGAAAGATCGCTTCGGGCCTCTCCGTGGCAATCATAGGATTTATGCTCACGGCTGTGCACTATGATGAGGCGCTCGCCAACGCCGGTCTCGAGCAGACCGCTGCGACACAGCACGGCATCGGGATCTGCTACGTACTTGCTCCGGCTATCATGTCGGCGTTGCTGCTCGTATGCGCGTGGATCTTCCCGGTGACCGAGAAGGAGTTCAAAATGGTCCAGAAGGACATTGCCAGACGCAAGGGGACGGAAACGGAAAAAGTGACCGAGAAAGAAAAGGCCGCACTGGAAAAAGTAACCGGCTTCTCATATGAAAAGCTCTGGAACCCGGAAAACGCGGGGCTGAAGAGATAAAGCAATCAGCGGGCAGGGCCCAGGGGATGCTCATGAAGCCAAAAAACGAGAGCAGCAGAGATCAGTCTGCTGCTCTTTTACTGTGTTGAGCTGCTTTCAAACCGGTGCCGGAATCTCATGTGCTTTGCTCTGACCGAAGTTCCTGCTTGCTGAGGAGATAAAAAACTATTAATGCGAGACGGAAAAGCTGCTTATGCAGATCCTTTACAGAGTCTTATGACACAGTACGTATATTTACATAGATGATGTAAAATGATAAAATAAAATAGAATACTACTTGAGATAAAAGATGATGAATTGGGTACAGGGAAGGGGCATTTACCATGGAATATCAGATCATTCAAATCAACCATAATTCCTGGCGTATTGAGGACAGCGGTGTGCGGTTTTTTGTCCTCACCGGTCAGGATCGAGCCCTGCTGATAGATTCCGGGAGGAATGTTCATACTGCGCGGGACATTGCCGCCACACTGACGAACCTCCCCATAATGCTGCTCAATACCCATGCCGACGGTGATCATGTGGGCAGCAATGCACAGTTTGAGTCCTTTTACATGCATCCTGATGAGGAACCGAACTATCGGCGCGGCGACCGAGGCGGTGAGATTATCCCGATCGGAGAGGGAGATGTGATCGACCTTGGCGGGAGAGAATTGGAAGTCATTCATCTTCCGGGACATACGCCGGGAAGCATTGCCTTGCTGGATAGATCTGCCAGGGTCCTGATCAGCGGCGATCCGATCCAGGATGGGCGCATCTTTATGTTCGGCACTTTCCGGGATATGAAGTCTTATATTCTTAGCCTCGAGCATCTGCAGAACTGGAAGGATCGTTTTGACGAGATCTGGCCGGCCCACGCCTCGCTGCCGGTGTATCCTGAATTGATCGAAAAGCTGCACGATGGGGCACAGAAAGTACTGGAAAGAAAAGTCACCGGGCATCCGGAAGAAGTTTTTGGGAACAAGATCACAGCCTATGATCTGGGATTTGCAACGTTCCTTTGTGACGCATAAAAGAAGGAAAACAGAAGTTTTGGAAGGAGAAGATCGAAATGAAAAAACTGTTTGATACGGCAAACAGATATATAGAGACAAGTGATTGGAAAACCATTGCCGTTCTGAAATTCTGTCTGATTGCTTTAGGCCTGATGGTGGGAATGCAGATCAAATCGGAACACAAAAAACCTGTGCTGCTCGGAGCGGCAGGTACTTTCGTCATCACGTATATCCCGTTGATGACCAGGTTCTGCCACATCTTCAGGGAAAAATGATTTTTAGATGCATCCCGTCAGCAAGGTGGAAAGAGCAGGGAACACGTTATGATTAAACCCATTACCAAAGACCCGATTTTTCTGGCACAGAAATCCGTACCGGCGACAATCCTGGATCTGCCCGTCGCACAGGATCTGAAGGACACGCTGGAAGCCCATCGGGAGGGCTGTGTCGGCATGGCGGCCAATATGATCGGCGTAAATAAGCGGATCATCATTTTTGATGACCACGGCAGTGCAACAGTAATGTTCAATCCGGAGCTCGTTAAATGCTCCGGGGCCTATGAAACAGAGGAGGGCTGCCTCTCCCTCAGTGGGGTACGGAAGACCAGGCGGTGGCGCCAGATCAAGGTGCAATACCAGAACGAGCGTTTTGAGACCCGGCTCAAAACCTACACCGGGTTTACTGCGCAGATTATTCAGCACGAGATTGACCACTGTAACGGTGTGCTGATCTAGCGTAGAAAAAGAACCGGTCTCTGACTGATGCAGTTTTTATCACTTCGGAGCGTAAAGAAGGGAAGGAAGAAGCGCATGGGAAATTGGAAATGTCCGAAATGCGGAAGAGAATTCAAGCGGGTGGAACAGTCCCATTACTGCGGGAAGCCGACTACGGTTGACGAGTACATCGCGGCACAGGAAGAGAGTGTCCGACCGAAGCTGCAGGAGCTCCGGACCATACTGCGTACAGCTATCCCGGAGGCGGAGGAGCGCATCTCCTGGTCGATGCCGACTTTCTGGAGAGGACAGAACCTGATTCATTTTGCGGCTTCAAAGAAGCACATCGGCCTGTATCCCGGCGGAGAGGCGACCACGGTCTTTGCCGAGGAGCTTACAGGACTGGATGTGAGCAAGGGTACGATCCGCCTGCCCTACGACCGGAAACTGCCGGATGAGCTGATTACACAGATTGCCCGGTGGTGTTATGCGGAGTATGCGAAATGACAGAAGCAGACGGAGCGTGACAATGAGAGAAACAGACACGGATACGCTGTTGTTTTTCAATACGCACAGCACTGCACTTCCGCTGTTTCTGGCTCTGGAAGAAAAACTGCTGGACCGTTTCCCTGAGGCGCAGAAGCGTGTGCAGAAAACACAGATTACCTATTATCACCGACATGTCTTTGCCTGTATTTCCTTTGCCCAAGTGAAGCGGAAAGCCGAACTGCCGGAGACCTGGATCACACTGACACTCGGAATGCCATTTCCGCTTGAGTCAGAGCGGGTTGCGGTGAAGACCGAAGTCTATCCGGGGCGCTGGACGACCCATCTCGTGATCGGCTCCGTGAAAGAGCTGGATGAAGAGCTGCTTAAGTGGATGGACGAGGCTTATGCGTTCTCAGAACGAAAATAGGGAAAGACAAGGCCCCGGAACATAGCTGCATGATATGAGACTTGGGAAACCCATAAAAAAGAATCCGTGAAAAAGCTTGCACTGAATCTCAGCTCGTGATAAGCTTACAAACCGGACCTCAAAGGTCCGCAATCTCCTGAAGCAGAGGACAGAAAAACGGAGGATGACAGAATGAAGAAAAAACTGACTATGGTACTGGCAGTCCTGATGGTACTGGCCCTGTGCGCCTGCGGAAACAAGGCGGCCGGGAGCACTGGGGGCACCCAGGCGGAGAGCGAAACTGCTGCCCAGACAGCCGAGCAGGCCGCTGAGCCGGACGGAACCTTCCAGAAGCTGCGTCATGCGGAGATCACCGTGAAGGACTACGGCACGATCAAGCTGGAACTGGACGAGGGGACCGCTCCGATCACCGTGGCGAATTTTGTGAAGCTGGCGAAGGACGGCTTCTATAACGGGCTGACCTTCCATCGGATCATGGACGGATTCATGATCCAGGGCGGGGATCCGCTGGGCAACGGCACCGGCGGTTCAGATGAAAAGATCAAGGGAGAGTTCAGACAGAACGGCGTGGACAATCCCATCAGTCACGTAAAGGGCGTAATTTCCATGGCGCGGTCCAATCAGCCGGACAGTGCGAGTTCACAGTTTTTCATCACGGTAGCGGATGCAACCTTCCTGGACGGCGCATATGCGGCATTCGGCCGAGTGACCGAGGGTATGGAAGTCGCCGAGAAGATTGCAAAGGATGCCAAACCCGTTGACAACAACGGTTCCGTGAAGCCGGCTGAGCAGCCCGTAATCGAGAGCATCGTCATCACGGACTGATACGACCTCCGCCTGTGAGACAGATCGGCAGATTAAACGGCTCCCTGCTGCATTGCAGCAGGGAGCCTGACTATTTCGAGGTTATACTACTGAGTTCTTTTCCAGCAGAATCACAGATTCTGGGCTGCGTGCTCACCGGCGATGAAGCCGAAGGTGACCGCGTGGCCGAGAGACAGACCCGGATGGAAGAACGGATAGTCCGGAGCGCCGTAGAACTGGCCGCCCAGGTTGCCGACGGCATAGAGACCCGGAATCACGTCGCCGTTTTCTTTCACGACACGGCCGTACTCATCGGAGAGCACACCGGCGGTGATGGAGGAGCAGCGAATGTGGCGGCGGATGCCCCAATAGGGAGCGGTGTCAAACTTGTGCAGATACTGAGGCTTCTTGCCGAAGTCGAGGTCCTCGCCGGCTTCGCACATCTCATTGTAGCGCTTGACGGAGGCGACGGTGGCTTCCACGGGCAGGCCAAGCTTCTCGGCCAGCTCTTCGATAGTGTCGGCACGGAAGGTGTCGATCAGCTCGGGGAATACGCTGACGTGGAGAGAAGGATCCTCTTCCTTCAGGTAGCGCTGCATGACGAACTCAGGAACTCCGCCCTCGGTGTATTCCATGTAGTTGTTGTCATAGATCTGGCAATACCAGCCGAGAGAACCGGTCTCCTGGTGCTCATGGTCCATGTTCTCTCCGACAAAGCCCGGCTGCCAGCGCAGAACGTTGGAGATATAGGCCATGTCGACTTCTTCGCTGACGAAACGCTCACCGTTCATGTTGAGGTCCA
>CAZMXF010000107.1:0-7791 GCA_964570015.1 uncultured Oscillospiraceae bacterium
TGGCCACATGGGGAGAGTCAGCGCCCGTGCGAATTGCCGATAAATAATAACAGAAAACGGGGTAAAATGCAAGAGTTTTTTAATAGTAGAAGAATGTTTTTTTATTTCTCCCCGCCTGCGGCGGGGAGAAATATTCGGGCTGCCTGCAAGAGTTTTTTACCAGAAGAACAGCTTTTTTATTTAATACGGGCTTTTCAGCTCGTAGCCGGTGTTGTAGAGGAAATTCGCGATTTTTCGGGCCTCGTAGTCTGGAACACAGCGGATCGTGCCGTAGCTTCCGTTCTTGTCCGGGACCTGAAGCTGGGATACTTCGCCCCGCATCAGTTTCGGGAGTGCCCGGACGATTGTCTTCACATCTCGTTTGCTGAGATTCGTGTGAACCATCGGGAGAACTTTGTTCGCGAGTCTCACCAGGGCGAGCGGAGACATCTTCCGGCAGGACTTCTGAATCTGTTCCAGGACGTTCCGCTGGCGCATCTGGCGGTGCCAGTCGCTGTCGATCGATCGCAGCCGGCAGTACTCCAGGGCGTCGTGTCCCCAGAGGTGATTCATCCCCTCGTGCACCTCCGCCCAGGTCCAGACGTTGGTCGCGATGGCTCCGTTCAGCGCCTTCGCCTCCATCTCCGTGAGTTCCACGTCCACACCCCCGATGGCGTCGATGACGTCGGCGAAGCTGCCGAAGTCCACCTGGGCATAGCCGTCCACGGCGACGCTGAACATCTGGGAGATGATGCTCTGGGACAGGCCCGGACCGCCCCACTGATAGGCATGGGTCAGTATATCGCTGCCCCGGCCCGGGACAGGAACGCCGATCCCGCGCTCAAAGGAAACCAGTTTGATCTCCCCGGAGCGGGTATTCAGAGAGCAGAGCATGTTACTGTCCGCTCTTCCGCGGGATCCGTCTTCCCCGATCGCAAAGTCGGTACCGAGAAACAGCACGTTGATGACCCCGGGCTTCCGGATCGGCTCGATGTCGGGGAAGCGGATTCCGTTCCCGGCTGCGTAGGCAGGATCGATCGTCACCGCTTCGGTGTCGTCGGCCTCATAGCTGAGCCGTCCGATCCCCACGTTCACCAGCAGGAGGCCGAAGAGCAGGATCAGGAGGAGAAGCGCCGCGAGAATCACCAATGTTGCACGTATTCTGTTTTCGCCGATCCAGGACCGGATCCGGTCAAACTTCATGTTCGTTCCTCCACACTGTACAGCCGGTCCCGAAGAGGGTCCGCGGCAGTATTGCGAGGGTACTAGCGAGGGTGCTCTTGATACAACAGGTTTCGCTCAGGCTCTTGATACAACAGGTTTCGCTCAGGCTCTGCCGGCGCAGTCGCGGACGATCGCCTGCATCTCGTCCATATGCTTCATCATGTCCACAAACAGGGCCAGCTGGGCCTGGGCACGGCGCAGGTTCTGTTCCGGGTACTCGATACGGAAATACTTATCCCCGATCAGGTAGTCGCCCAGGAAGCGGGAGGCCAGCTCCAGCGTGATCACCGCGGCGCCCGTGGCCAGGCTCTCCACCTCGGCATCCGTCAGGACGCTGTCGGCTTCGCTCATATAGCCCTCGGTATAGGCGCGCATCAGGTCCAGGTCCAGCTTCATCCCGTCCGGCTGGTCCTCTTCCGCCGTGCAGGCCGCAAAGCGGATCGTATCGCCGAAGTCATAGCAGGCCAGGCCCGGCATGCAGGTGTCCAGATCGATGATGACCAGGGGGTCCAGGTTGTCCTTATCAAAGAGGATGTTGTTCGTCTTGGTGTCGTTGTGGGTCACGCGCATCGGGAGCAGATTGTCGTCGATCTGCCGGCAGAGGGTGCAGCCGAAGTCACGGTACTGCTCGATGATGCCGATCTCGTCCCGGCAGGTGGCGGCCCGGCCCAGCTCGTCCTTCTCGACCACCGAGAAGAAGTGGTCCAGGCGGTATCGGGTATCGTGGAAATGGGGAATCGACTCGATGAGCCGGCCCGCTTCGAAGTCCTCCAGCTGGCGGAGGAACTTGCCGAAGGCCTTTCCGCTCATCCGCAGTACCTCGGGATTCCCTTCGGCGGTCTCGAAACTGGTGGAATACTCGATGAAGTTATACACGCGCCAGAACTCGATGCTCTCGTTCAGGGGATCGAAGGGCTCGCCCGGGCCTATGGCCACGCCGTCTTTCAGGACGATATAGTTCCTGCGTGCAGCGGTGTGGCGGAAATGCAGCCTTCTGCGCTTTTCCATGGTGGGCTCCTTGCTCCGGATATGCTCGGTGAGGAGCTCGATGTTCTTCATCATCCCGACCGGATCACGGAAAACATAGGTGTTGACCCGCTGGATCAGCAGCTGGTAGATCTCTTTCCCGTTATAAACTGCGGCATAGTAGGCCGTATTGATATGGCCAGCGGGAATCCAGCGATAGACCAGAATGTCCCCTTCGATGCGGAACTGAGAGCAGATATAAGCGAGTTTTTCTTTGACTTCGTCCATGATTTCGTACCATCCTTCTATATTCAACTGGGGGAATAACTGGTGGAATTCGAAAAAGTTTTCTGACAGGGCGGACGGTTCCATTGGCGCAGGCGCGTGCCATCAGAACCGTCCGTTGCATCTATATTATTATACCATATTCTCTCCCGGAATCCAATACCTTGTTAAGCAGGGGGAACCGGAGAGCCATCCACCCCTAGTCCCATCATATGACTCCGGATTCGCTGAAGCGGAGGACGCGATCGCTGATCTCCAGGGCGGCGGGGCGGTGGGTCACGATGACCACCGTGCGATCTGTGAGATGCTGCAGGTTCTCCAGCAGATGTTTTTCCGTGTCGCTGTCCAGAGCGCTGGTCACCTCATCCAACAGCAGGATCGGGCTGCGGGAAAAGACCGCACGCGCAATGGCCAGGCGCTGCATCTGTCCCTCTGAAAGCCCGCTGCCGCCTTCGCCAAGCTTCGTGTCGAGTCCACGCTCCAGCGTATGAACAAAGTCCGCGCAGGCAATCTCCAACGCCGTCCAGATGGACTCATCGTCTCCCGTCCGGGACGCATCGGCAAAGCTCACCACCTCGCGGATGGTCCCGCTCATAAGGAGGTTTCCCTGCGGAACATAGGCAAAGAGTCGCCTCCACTCCTGTGTTAGCGGCCCCTCTCCGCCCTCTCGGTCAAGAAGCAGGCGTTCGCCTGTGTCCGGGGAATAGAGGCACATCAGGATCTTCAGGACGGTAGACTTTCCGCAACCGCTTGGTCCCGTAAAAGCAAGCGTCTCGCCCTTGCGGACGGAGAGCGACAGGTTCTGCAGCACAACCGGCTGGCGTTCCTTGTTCAGCTCATCCAGTTTTTCCACCGCGGGGTAATAGGTGAAACTCGCGTCACGCAGCTCCACTGCGGCAAAGCGCTTCTCATAATATTCCCTGACTTCTGAGAGGCTACGGATTTCCGTCCCCTCCGTACCAGGATACGCCTCGATCTCCATCAGGCGCTCGGCACTGGCCAGCATAGTATAGAAGCGTGTGAGAAAGCCCGAGAGGCTGGCGAAGGGTGACTGTACCTGCCAGATGAGCTGGGTAATAGCCGTGAGGGTACCGAAGCTCACCGTCCCCTGTAAAATACCGTAGCCGCACCAGAAGAAGCCCAGCAGATACATGCCTCTCATGGCGCCGCCGAAGCCGGTGTTAAAGAGGTTGGAATAATGGTTGCGGCATATGCGGGCGCCCTTGTGTTCCGCCATCTTCCGATCCACACCGGTCTCGGTCTCCTTCTCCACGGCGAAAGACCGGAGGACGGGCATAGCGATGAGGCGCTCCTGCAGAAAGACACGCAACGCCCCGTCTTTCTCCTGCACCTGTTTGTGCAGTCGCTTCATAAAGCGACGGAACATCCATGTGAGGAAGATCATCAGGAAACCGGCAGGCACCATCACTACCGCGAAGCGCCAGTCCAGAAACACCAGCATCACCAGCGCCGCAAAAAGCTGCACCAGGAGTCCGATGAGGCTCGGCACTAGGGTGACCATGTTACCCGCCACCAAGACTGCGTCATTCGTCAATCGGTTGAGCCACTCAGCCGAGTGCACCGCACCTACCGCTTCGTAATCCCGGTACAGCAACTGCTGCATCAGGCGGCGCTTGAAGCAGTTTTCCATATCCGCGCTGACCAGCTCGTTAAGATAGCGCAGTAACGCCCCCAGGCCCAACTGGAACAGCACCAACAGAAGGATCAGCCACATATAGTGGAAGAATTCGGTCCGCTGTCCATACTGTGCCGCGTCCACCACGCCCCGCATCAGCAGGGCATAGAGCGCACCGGTGCCGCCGCTCACTGCCTGAAGGATCATCAGGGCGAGGACGTAGCGCTTCTCCTTCCCCGATACTTCGAGCAGCCAGCGGACTGCCGTCTTATTCACTTTTCGAGATAGTCTGTGCATGCCACACTCCCGAATCAAAACAATAAGAAGTCCCGGTTCTCCGAAGATTTTTAATAATATCATGATTATTCCCCTGCCGCAACTAAAAGTTTCTGACTGCGGCAGGGGAAGCAGTTTTAAAATTTGATCCGATTCAGTTCTTTCCAAACAGTTCCTTATAGTCGGCCGCAGCAAGAATACCGAAGGCCAGCACTGCTATTGTGCAGAGAATCGTGACCGGATTCAGCAGACTTGTGTCCCTGAGGAAGATGATTGAGATAATCACAGCCCAGGCTGAATAGGATACATTCAGCGCCATCGCTTTAGATGCACCGATCTGAGAGATTGCCCGGTAATAGAACAGATAGGAAACCGTAGCGAACAGCGCCGCAGCCGCAATCGTTGGAAGAAGCAAGCCGGTGCCGCTGAACAATGATACCGTGAAACCCCAGCCCTTTATGATGGGAAGAATGACGAGACCATACACGGTGGCCGATGTCGTCTGGCGAATCTGAAGCGCGATCTCGTCCGTGACCGCTTCGTCCTGAACGCTCTTCGCAATGATGACCGCCTCAATTCCCCAGCCGAAGGCACACATCAGGGTGCCGGCAAAGCCAAGCCAGAAATTCGTAATATTGATATCCGGGCTGTAACTGAGGCCATAGACACCGAGAAGGGACAGGATCAGGAAGATCCAGCGATACCACTGCATCTTTTCTTTCAGGAAGAAATAAGCCAGGACCGCACCGATTGCCGGGAAAATCGCACTGGCTACCGCGCCGATGGATGCACCCATATTCGCAACAGACAGGACGTATCCGGTCATTCCTACCGGTCCGCCAATAACAGCTGCCAGGGCAACGAACTTTCCGCTCCTGGTTTTAAGTGCTTTCACCACGCCCGGGAGATTCCCTCGGAGGCCATTATATGCGCACGAGAATACTGCAGAGCAGGTATCATGCAGAAAAGTCGATACAAACGGAGCAAGCAGCACAGCCTGTTCCGTAGAAACAAAGGGGCTCATTGCCAAGGCAATCCCCAAAATGATTGTCTCGACCGCCCAGGTCATGCCTGCCAGAATACCAGCTAACATGGTTTTCCCTCCTCAGCCTAATTTTTTATACGCTTCGATATTTCTCTTCAGCCGGGCATAGCGGTTATCCGCGTACTCCTGCATAAAGTCTCCATCAAAGGGAACTCTGGTCAGGCCCCAAAGGGTCCACAGATAATCCACATATAACTTTGCCGCAATAAAACGCTTTTTTTCGTCGACAGTCGCAGGGCGGCTGTAGTAAGCTTCCAGCAATTGATCATCATTCTCAGGCGTATAGTCCGCCTCGATCGACAGGCAGGACAGATCCCACATGGCCTCATTCATACCGGAATACTCCCAGTCAATCAGGTAAAGCTTTCCGTCTCCGTCCAGCACCCAGTTTCCCACCAGACTGTCGTTGTGGCAAGGAACCCTCGGCGCTTCTCCGGCCTGATCAACGGCCGCCTTGATCTCCATGACCGTCTGCTTCACGGCTTCATAATCAGAATAAAAAGCTACGCCACCTTCCCGGATGATCCTCTCATAGAGTTCCGCCATCTCAAAAACTTCAAACCTGACGCCGGTATCCACTCCGCTGGTATGGAGCCGGTGGAAAATCTCCGCCGCCTGAAGCAAGTTCTCCTTCCGCCTCATAACCTCCTCACTCATCGGCTGCGGATCATGGATAAACTTCATCACCTTGCGTCCATCATCACCGAAATACAGCAGCTCAGAGTCAATCTTCAACTGACATGCGAGTTCTGTGCTCTTCCGTTCATCCAGACGGTTGATCATTTCCTCCGTCCCATCGCCCGGAATTCTCACCAGGTATTCCTGGCCGTCCATTCTGGTGATCTTGTAGGAATGGTTGGTCATGCCGCCAAGGCGGGCAATGCTCTGCCACTCCCCATCACCGAAGACGGACAGCATCAGGTCCTTCAGCTTTGGAATGTCTTCTGCTTCAATTTCTCTTATAAGATCTGCCATTTTTCTCTCCTCACAAATCATAATTTTCAGCCAGATATCTGCTGTATCGCTTCGCCATCATCTGCCAGTTATAAAGGCTTTCCCCCATCACAGCCCCACAGGCTTCCCGGTATAATGCCCAGACATACCAATAATAGGAAACAATTGCGGTATAGGCCAGATAATGAAAGCGTAAGGTATCGTTGTATTCCTCTCCGCAATATTCCCTGATGAACTTCTCTGATTTCTCGACCTCCCACATCGCATCCATAATATAGCAGCCCAGGTCACACCCCGGGTCAGCATTTCCGGCATACTCCCAATCAATCAGAATCGTCTGATTCTCCGTCAGCATCCAGTTTTGGGCATACGTGTCACAATGGCAGAAGCGCATTTCGACTCCATCTCCTTCACATTTCCTGTAACACTTCTCTATGCGTTCTTTCAACTGACCAAATTCCGGATCTGCGATGCCATGTTTCTCTGTCCTGAGGATCTCCTCAATTCTGCAAGCCTCTTCCCATGGTAGGAAGGACCAGTCAACTGACAGTTTTTTCTCATGCATCTGACGGAGCACGGCCAGAATTCTCTTCGAATCCTCAAAACTGTCATAGCACGGTACACGGATGTTTTCAACATAAGAGCTGATCTTCCATCCCGCCGTATCATCCATATAGATAAAGGTTGGATCAGCTCCGATGGCTCTGGCAAGCTCCAGCGCCTTCTTCTCATGTGTTCTGGAGATGATCGTTTCAGGTCCGTCCTCGGGATGGCGGTAAACATATTTTTTCCCTTTGACTTCAAAAACAAAAGAGGTGTTTGACAGCCCTTTCTTGATCATCTTGAAGTTCAGGATGTCACTTTCTTTACAGTCAAGGGCTTTCGTTATGTTCTTCATGATCCCGCTGTGCGTATGGTTGACATAATTCGAGTCAAACGCACGCAGCTCGTCCAGGGAATCAAATTCAAAGATCATATCGTCCGGATAGACTTTGATTTCCATCGGCGGAAGTGCTTTCACATTTTCCGTAAGCACCTGTTCCCACAAAACCTGATCATAGTTTCCGACGTCGTGATCTGCATTCAGGATTTTCAGCATCGCCTCAGAGAATGTGCGGTCCCAATAAACATGGCCGAGCATAATATCGCCTTCCAGGCCGCTCTTTTCCACTTTGGCGATATTCCCCTTCGCATCCGGGATCATATACCATTCATTGGTTTTCTGCGTCACATGAACTGCTGCGTAATAAGACTGATAGACATATTCCTCGAACGGATTCTCTTCAAAATAGTCATCAGATGAGCAGATATAAGTATTTCTGATAAATTTCTGAGCGAGGTAGATCGTATGGGTATTGTTCTTGGTGTTGTATTCCGGATTGATGACAATCCTGATCCCTTTAAACTTATCCTCAAGGTAGAAGAA
>CAZMXF010000108.1:0-7753 GCA_964570015.1 uncultured Oscillospiraceae bacterium
GCGATCCGCACTTCTTCCATCACCGGTCACCTCCCAGCAGTTCCGGGATCTTCGCGGGATCCACATTGGTATAGAGCTTTCCGTTCAGGAGCATATTAGGCGCCGCCTGGCATTGGCCGAGACATTCGACCCAGTCCAGGCCGTATTCATCACTGCTCTCACCCATCTTCAGGCCGGTGGCGGACTCCAGGGCGGCGATCAGTGCGGCATTGTCTCCGCTGTGACAGGCCGTGCCGCGGCAGACGCGGATTTCCTTCTTTGCCGGTGCGGAGAAGCGCAGCATGGAGTAAAAGCTCGCCGTGTCATAGAGCTCCGCGGGACTTTTCCCCTCATGCTCGGCCAGGGCGTTCAAGGCTTCTTCGGTGATGTATCCGTCCCGTTTCTGCAGAGCCAGCAGCGCATCCAGCAGGCCGCCCTCCTGAAAGGCTTTCCTGATTACTGTCTGGTAAGAACTCGCCATCTCACACCTCCTGCATCTTCTCGACCTGGCAGGGTACATACCGCCACCTGGCATTGCCGGTCAGTTCGTCCAGATCCTGATGATCGGTCAGGTAGTTGATATGCGTCCCATAGGCTTTTCCCTCATACACAAGACCCAGATGATGCGGAATCATGCAGTAGCCGCGGGCCGCCTGCCAGGTGATCTCCACCGGGATGGTCAGAGAGCCTCGTTTTGTTGTGACGCGCACAGTCTCTCCGTCGGTAAAGCCAAACCTCTCGGCATCCTCCGGGTTCAGCGCCAGAGTATAGGGCTGACGGAACCGATAGGTTCCGGGATTGCGCATGGACGTGTTCATTCCGCCGTCGGAATGACGTCCCGCCGAGAGAATCATGTTGCAGCCGTCCTGAAGCTGCAGCGCTTTCTCTTCTTTTTCCGGCGTGATCTGTTTGAGCGCCTCGTCGATCTCCTTGCACCACAGATGGAATTTGCCGTCCTTGTGCTTGATATGCCGCTGCATCAGGTGCTCGGTGTCGCTCCGGGCGATGACTGCGCCCTCGGGGTGCTCATCCACCAACCGAAACGCCGCGTCCAGCGCACAAAAGTCCTTCAGCATCGGCATCCGGGAGAGCAGTGGATGCTGCTTTACATTCGGCTCCACGGTCAGGATCGCCCGGTCCGGAAGTTTGGAGGTCAGCAATGCGGCCCAGTTCATGGCGTGTCCCGCCGAGCCCATGGCCCTCCCGAGGGTCAGGGCAATGACCGTAGCTGCCTGGTCAAAGTACTTCATGCCGCCTTTCGCGATCCAACCCACAACCTTCATGAAATACGTCATGCGGTCACCGGTACGCACCGCCTTCTCTGCAGCGTCGTAGAGGGACTGCGGGATCTTCGGGATCAGTCCCATGGCCTGGGTCAGTTCCGCATAGATCATGGCGTCCTCGCGCACTTCGCCGGGAGCTTTTACCACCGGGCGGCGGCTGAAGTACATAATCTCCGGATAGTGGAAGGCAAACACATCGAAATCGCCGCCCGCTTCGTAAGCGCTGGGAATCGGCAGCACATAGTCCGCGATTCGGGTCGTCTCGGTCTCGACGCAGTCCATCGCCACAAAGAGCTCCAGCTTTCTGAGCGCCTCCTCCATCTTCTGGGAATCGGGATAGCTGCGCATGGGGTTGGACATGTTGCAGAAGGCCATGCGAATGCGATCCTCATTTTCGCCCAGTACCTCATCCGGAAACGCCCCTTCCGGGTACATGCCGGCCACCGGGAAGCGGTTGGTCACCGGCATACGCCAGACCTTCGGATCGTATTCATCCGAATAGTCCAGCGTGATGATTCTCACGGGAGGAATGTTCCCGCCCGGGACCAGCAGGGTGCCGCACACCGCCATCAGGACAAGGCAGAGGTAGCTTGAGAGCGTGGACTGACGCCCAAAGTACAGACCCAGGTCCTGGTGCATGCCCCACTTCTTCGTGGTGAGGATGCGGGCGAAGACCTCCGCCTGTTCTCTGGAAACGCCGCACACCCGCAGTGCTCCGTCGATGTCAAAATCCGCAAACCAGCCTCTGGCCTGGGTCCAGTCCCTGGTATAGCGGTACAGGAAATCCCGATCCTGCCAGCCCTTTTCAATGATCAGCGCGATCAGAGCCCGGAGAAACAGCGTGTCGGAGCCCGGTTTCAGCATGATGTGCAGGTCCGCCATGCGGGCCGTCTCCGAGAGACGGGGATCCACCACGATCACCATCTTCTCCGGATCGCGGGAGAATTCCCGGATCATCGGCCTGGCATTGGGAAGCTGGTGCGACACATAGGAATTGCTTCCCCAGAAGATGATCGCTTCGCAGTTTTTATCGTCCGGTTCCAACGGATGGAACTGATCACCAAAGATGCGTCCGCAGCTCCAGAAAATCCCCATGAACTCCACACCGATGGGGTTAAAGAAGTACTGCGAACCTATCGCCTTCAGGAAGGGCTGGGCCGTGGCGGCCGCAGCGCCCGTGGCGCCTCCGCCTCCGCCGATGAGTGCCGCGGAACGCGGTCCGTGGACTTTCAGGATTGCGTTGGCCTTCTCAGCAATCTCGGCATAAGCCTGATCCCAGGAGATCCGCTCATAATGGTCGCCTACTCTTTTCTTTGGGTACAGGATCCGTTCGCTGTTCTCCACAAAATACTTTGCGCTTCTGCCTTTGCGGCAGCAGTAGCATTCACTGCTGGGGCTGTCCGGATCGGGACGGACGTTGATGATCCGGTTGTCCTCCACTTCCATCTCCAGCCCGCAGGTCATGGCACAGAGATTACACAGTGTTTTTTTCCAGACTCCCAAGCCTGTTTCCTCCTCCATATCATCATTCTGCATTTACTTCATGACGCCTCTTATTGTATCGTTTCATCTGTGAAGTGGTCACCGATATAATATTTATATCATACTCACGTGGTGATTACAAGCTTTTTCAAATAAGTGTTCCAAAAAGTGAAAAATGGACGGAAGCCCGTCTGGGTTTCCGTCCTTTCGTCTTTTCGTTTCGCAGAACGCATTCTGTATTCAATTATCAGATGATCGCTGTTGTGCCCTCCAGCGGGAGGCGCATCGCTTCTCTCATACAGGCAGCTGCATCGGCGGCATTCCGCTCACTTACATATCGGAAGACCTCTTCCGCATTACGGATTACGGCATCGGTTCCGTTCTTCTCGATGAACTGCTGATACATGCGCTGCTGCGGTTCCATGGTACAGTGGTACAGCACCGTCAGCAGAAAATTGTCGCTCATTCGATACAG
Organism: uncultured Oscillospiraceae bacterium; assembly: GCA_964570015.1. Lineage (GTDB taxonomy): Bacteria > Bacillota > Clostridia > Oscillospirales > Oscillospiraceae > Limivicinus. Next base: position 3,220 of record CAZMXF010000108.1, read on the forward strand.
CCGGTAAATGTATTCCGGGATCAGCGCACAGAGCTTTTTCCGATCCTGTTCCAGACGAATCTGCTCCAGCTGTTTTCCCCATTCTTCCAGGTCTTTCTCCGTTGCTCTCTCTACGGCCAGCTCCGCCGCCATGGGATCGAGCGCAGCCCGCGTCTCACAGAAGGATCGTATGTCATGTGCGTTGAGCCGTCCCCCGTTATACTGGAGGATCGACGAGAGTATGGCAGGGTTTCCGTTGGTCCTATAATCTGTCACATAGACACCGTGACGCGGTTTGACCTCCACAAAGCCCTTGTTCGCAAGCTCTGCGACCCCTGCGTTCACTATCGTCAGACTGACGCCCATTTTCGAGCAGAGTTCTCTCGACGTGGGCAGGCGGTCGCCCGGTTTCAGTTCCTCCGACAGGATCTGCCGTTCAATCTCCTGCACAAAGGTCTGCCGAACAGACAGGCTGCTCTTCTTGTCTCCGCTCATCAGTCTTCCTTGTGATCATGATGGTGATGGTGATGCTCGTGGTCGTGATCCGTGGATCCGTCGGAGAAGAGCATATCCATCCCATGGACGATCGCTTCCAGTACCGCCGCAAGGTTCTCTTTCGCGGCCTTTTCGCTGCCGGGGAGATTCACGATCAGGGTCTTGCCCCGGATGCCGGCTGCGCTGCGGCTGAGACAGCCACGCGGGGTGATCTGCAGGCTAGCCCAGCGCATCGCCTCCGGGATGCCGCGGGTCTCCCGCTCCACCACGGCCAGGGTGGCCTCAGGCGTGATGTCCCTCTGAGAAAAGCCGGTTCCGCCAGTGGTCATGACGAGGCCGATTTTCTTTTCATCCGCACAGGCAGTCAGTTCCGCCTTGATTTGCTCCATCTCGTCCGGAATGATATTGGTATAAACCACGTCAAAGCCAGCCTCCTCCAGCATTCTGCACACTGCCGGTCCACTGGTATCCACCCGCTCGCCGCGGGATCCCTTGTCGCTGACGGTGATAACTGCCGCTGTGTACTTCATAACAGGACCTCCCTGATTTTGTTCTTTTTCTCAATGCGGACAGTATACCGCGAAGCAGCAGATTCTTCAAGCCGCTTTTCCTGAAAAACGGCACCGGGGATCGAAAAACTCCCCGATGCCGTTTTCATTTTGTTCGAGAAAAAGCGACTCGCCTGCTGTACTTCCTTTGTCCGTCAGGCTGAGAAGACTCAAAGCGGTCTCTGAAGTCCGTACTTTGTGGTGGTCACGTTCTCGCCGGCCGGTTCAAACACGCCGTTATCTGCCTGCTGGAAGTTCCAGAGGATGTGGTCCGTCTCCGTGAGCATCAGGCCGTTGGCATAGCAGTCGTGAATGCTGCAATCCTGGAAAATGAAATGACTGCAGTTCCAGAGATTTGCGCCGTATTCACTGCACTCATAGATCTCGGTGTCCCGGATGATAAAATCCGAGCTGCCGCTGGCACCGATGCCGTTTACTCCGCAGCCGAAGAGGCCGCAGTTTCTGATCTCCACATCATGGCACCCGATGAACTCGAACACGTCTCCAGCACAGGAGCCAGGAGCCTCGCGCAGATGTCCGGCTGTAAGATCGCTGATGCTGATTCCGGAGCAGGAGTCAAAGTTCAGCACATCCGCATAGCGCGGTGTCGCCTGGAGGGTGGTTTTATCCTTTCCCTGGCCGATGATCTGCAGGTTCTGTACTCCGCGGATCACCAGTCCGACCCCGTCATAGACATCCGTCCAGTAATAGTGCATGCCGCTCGCTCCGCCGTAATTGCTTGCCGTGTTGAAGTCAATCAGCGGCGCGTCGACATAGATTACGCTGTTGCTGCCGATGGCGGCAAGGAATTCGTCCGCAGTCGTGACATGACTGACTGTCGCTTCTCCTGTCATCTGCAGGTCCATCTCCGGGAAAACGGCCTCAAATTCAGAGACGACATAGTTAGCAGCATCGCAGGGCACTCTCGTCATCGCTTCCAGTGCAGCCTGATCGAGCATCATACCGTTCCCGTCAATCGCCTGGATCGCCGATGCCGGCATTTCTTCGCCTGTTTGGAAGAAGGGAACGGTCACCTGATTTCCGACGAACTCCGTTCCGCTGACCATCATCGGCTGGCCGGAGACGTAGAACACACCGCCCCAGTTGTATTGTCCGATGCTGTTGTCATGAATACTGCAGCCGGAAACGAGAAATCCCTGTGTATATTCGCTGTGGAAGAGCGTCTGGGTGTTGCACCCGGAAATCTCGGTATTAAGTACTGCAAAGCCGGTGCATGAGTGGGCATGCAGCAAATCGAACGCACACCAGTCATCGCCGTATTCCTTGCTGATGCCGCAGTTCCGGATCTTTCCGTCCACAAACCGGACATCTCTGCAGTTGAAGGTCTCAATGGCTCCGTAGGTGCAGTCATGGATGACCGTGTTTCCGGCAATGACGGAAAAGCTCTCCGACGCTGTGATTCCGTAGGTTCCGCAGCCATAAAGGTCACAGTTGCGAATCCAGACCCTGCTGCAGCTGTAGAAGTCCAGTACACCACCGGAGCAGTATCCCTCGCCCGGTGTGTGCCCTGCCGTGAGATTGGAGATATGCAGATCGTCACTGCTGTCTGCAGCCAGCACATTGGCATAGCGCGGTTCTGTCACGATGCTGCAGCGCTGCGCGTCGCTCCCCTCCAGCCAGAGTCCCGCAACGTTCCGAATCACAAGCTGGTATCCGTCATAAGCGTCTACCCAATGCCAGTATTCTCCCGCGTTCAAATCTCCGTAGCTCTTGGCTTCTGTCAGGTTGTATACGCCGTCTTCCAGCCGGATCACACGGTCCGGTCCGATCGCTTCCAGCAGTTCATCCACCGTGCTGACCTGGAAAACCGCATCCGGCCTCACACCGTCCTCTGAGGGGAGTTCTGCCGCTCCTTCGGCATGGGCGTCAGGAACAAGCCCGCTCCCGACACCGCTTATCATCAGAAGCAGCGCCAGAAGCAGGGGAAACAGCCTCTGGCACAAACTGTTCGTACTACGATTCTTCATGATTTGCTCCGTCCTTTCTGTGACAAGTGAATCAACACACGTTGATTCCGCTGTTCTGAACTCAGTATAACAGATTCTGTCCGAAATGAGTCTGAAGAATCCTTAATTCATCCTGTCGGTTCCGTGCGCACGGTTTTCACAGCTGCTGCCCTGCCGAATCCGGTCCCGCTCGAATGCCCGGTTGATTTCATTCAGCACCCGCTTTTTGTCTGCACTCCACTGCGGAGCAATCAAACTGCGTTTGGCTCCGTCCCCGGTCAGCCGGTGGACCACCATCTCTGGCGGGATGCTTTCGATGCATTCTTCCAGGATCCGAATATATGCATCCGGGGACAGCACTTTGAACGCCCCTTCCCGATATTCTTCCGCAAACTCCGTCCCCTCCAGCACGTGAAGCAGCTGGAACTTGATCCCCTGTACACCGCTTTTCCCGATATAGGCCGCCGTCTGCCGGATCATCTCCGCTGTCTCTCCCGGCAGACCGATGATCATATGTACGATCACGGTGATCCCTGCATCCCGAAGCCGCCGAACCGCATCGTCGTACACCTCCAGCGGATAGCCTCGTCGGATGGCTCTGGCCGTCTGCTCATGAATCGTCTGGAGCCCCAGTTCGATCCAGACCGGCTTCTCAGTGTTCAGTTCTGAGAGCAGCTCAATCACATCATCACCGAGGCAGTCCGGCCTCGTGCCGATGGACAGGGCCGCAATGTCCGGATGCCGTATGGTTTTAGAATAAAGATTCCGCAGCCGTTCAATCGGTGCATAGGTTCCGGTATAACTCTGGAAATAGGCGATAAACTTCTTCGCACCCTTGTCCGCCACGATCGACTTTGCCATCTCGATGGCTTCCGCGACGTTGTCTCCCACCGGGATCGCAAAGTCGCCGCTTCCGCCCGCGCAGAAGGTGCACCCGCCTGTTCCCTTGCTTCCGTCTCTCGTCGGGCAGGTAAAGCCGCCGTCTAGTGCCAGCTTGTATACTTTCTCCCCGAACTGTTCCCGAAGGAAGCTGTTCAGGCTGCGATAGTGTTCTCTGCCCTCATTCTGTTTTTTCTGATCGCTTTCTCTTGTCATTTACGTCACCTGCTTTTGTCACGATGATACCACAAGTCCGGAGAAGAAGAAAGTCAGATTCTCTGAGAGCAGCTTCCTTCTTCTCATGTTCTCATGCCTGAATGATTCCGCGGAGAAGACCAGGAAAAAAGCAGGCAGGAAATGGTATATTTCTAACATCCTGGGATATGATCAAACGGCGGGCCTGGTTTTGGCAGGCCCGCCGCTTCGGTTACACTGTTTGATTTTTCCGCCAGTCGGGATCCCGGAAAAGCGCTCTTCCGACTCCGATCAGGTCGGCTTTCCCTTCCCGCAGGAGCGTTTCTGCCTCGGCCGTCGTCGTGACACCGCCCGTCAGCATTACCGGGATTGAGACCTGCGCTTTGATCTTCTCTGTCATCGTGCCGAAGTAGCCGGGTTCCGGATGCCCCTGCCGCACAAAGCCGCACATGCCGCCCGAGAGATCCAGCA
>CAZMXF010000109.1:0-7737 GCA_964570015.1 uncultured Oscillospiraceae bacterium
GCACTCCTTGGAGTAAAAGATTTCTTCTCCGTTATTATTATACCCGCTCTGGACAAACCAGTTTTCGCCATTATTGAAAAAAGTTACATCTGTATTTTTCTTGGCAATATTGAAATCTGTTTCATACGCTCCTTCCGGAATATAGCCCGGAGCAATCTCATAGACTACGATTCTGATCTCATAGTCCGGATTCCAGAACGAGTATTGATATCCAATGTTCGGGCTTTCATCCAACTGGATAAAACCTTCCGGAACAGTAAACTCTGTTCCCACCACACCTGTAAACTGACCGGGAGCAGATTCTAGACCAGGGCTGGAAGTCTGTAACGGGAAGGTAGCAGTATCTTCATTGTGATCACCTGACTGCTGGGCGATTGTGGTCTCAGTTTCCAATGAGGCGACAGGCTCGACAAGACTGTCGGGCTTAGTTGTCACAACGGGCGCAGAAGTTCCTATTACGATGTTATTCCTGCTGCATCCGACAATCAGAAGCATCGTAAGCATTAAAAATATGACTGTATGATACCTTTTTCTCTTCATTTACATGTCCCCTTATCAAATAACACTCACTATGCCTCCAAAAGGAGTTGAAGACATGGTGGGAGCTATATGATTCCGAGTGGAATGAGGATGATCAACAGAATGAAGACGAGAACCCAGATGCCTATCAGAAATCTGTTTCTCTTTGTCGGAGCCATGTCAGGAACGTAATTGCTCGCCAGGAAGAACGGAATGTAAGTTGTGATGAAGACAGGCAGTACACCCCACCATTTGTAAACCCAGATGAAAGAATGGTTCGAGGTTCCAGCAAGGAAGGATTCGACGAGCGCAAACAGCAAAGCCATGCTGAGCGCACCGGCAAGTCTGCAGTCGATTCCTCCTTTTCCATTCTTTGAAAAGTATCTGGTGCTTCGGTCTGTTGGGAGCATTTTGAAAGAGATGATTCCGGCAAGGGAAAACATCATGGACAGTTCCCAGCAGACTCCGATCAAGAGAATAAAGGTCGTTGATTCATTACTGACCGACCAAAGAGGGTAGCCTGAAATGTGACCGATAATCGCGTTTCCGATTTCATACAGCCAATGAACGCCATACAGGGCCAGACCGGCAAAAATGGCATCATAGTTTTTCTTGTTAATTTCAGACCAGTACACATAGAATACAACTGCCAAAATGAAAATAAAGGTCCAATTGAAATTATCAGTGCTGCGAACGGAGATCTGACTTACCAGATCTTTTGCCTGCTGAGATCCATTACCCCAGAACACGAGCATAATAGCGCCTCCTTTTTTCTAATTTTTACTGCATTATTATAAAGATATAAACAGTGTATCATATACAAAACATAAACGCAATCTTGCAATATGGTCATTTCAGGCGTATATTCTATTTCATGGATAATATGGCTGTCCTCTTTTATTTCTGGGGTGCCTAAAGGAGGTCCCTTCGTTGCTGAAGAGAATAATGAAGACGTTTAGACCGGATTCCGGGTATAAAGCGTTCTTTCTATCCATGATAACATTTGCCCTTGCATATGGTCTTTATAAAGGCATTATTGACAATTATCTGGCCGAAATAGTAGGAATGTCGGCGTTTGATAAAGGAGTATCCGAATTCTTCCGGGAGTTGCCGGGGCTTGCTCTTGTCTTTATTCTTGCCCTGCTCTATACAATGTCAGCAGAGGGCATATATAAAATCGGCGCCCTGATCATGTTGGCAGGCATGGTAATGCAGACAACGGTTCCTGCCGAGAGAGTTTACGTCATTCTCGCTATATTTGTGTTTTCATTAGGTGATCATATACAGTTGGGAATGAGAAATACACTGACGCTTCAATATTCCGAAGCTGCTCATGGCGGGGAAGCACTTGGATTGCAGAATGCCCTGTATCAGATCGGCACTCTTGCAGGTTATCTCCTCGTCATTGTGATCTTTGCGGTATTCAAAAGCTCTTTTCGCCTGTTCCGCTCTGTGTTCGGGGCAAGCGCAGCGATAATAGCGCTCGGTTTTCTTTCAACACTGAGGCTTAACGGAAATAGTGAAACTGATTCCAATAAGAGACGATTCTATTTCCGGAAAAAGTACAAAAAGTATTATATGCTGGAAGTGTTCTACGGAGCACGCAAACAAATCTTCTTTACCTTCGGACCTTATGTGCTGGTGCTTTTCTATGGTGCCAACGCCATGGTGATCAGCATTCTGTTTGCAGTTTCATCTGTATGTTCCTTCTTCGTTTCGCCGCTGGTTGGAAAGATCATTGATCGTTTCGGATATAAGATTGTGATGATCACAGATACTCTGATTCTGGTGATTGTTTGCTTTTTCTATGGATTTGCCCATCATATCTTCCCAATGAGAACCGCCTTCATCGTGTGCTGCGTGAATTATATTCTCGATTCTATTATCTCTCTCGCTTCGATGGCCTCAAATGTCTACGTGCAGGATCTCTCAGACAGCCCGGAAGAAATGAAGGCAACGATTTCAACCGGTGTTTCGGTCAACCATCTGATCACAGTCTTGATAGCCCTTTTTGGAGGATGGATCTGGAAAACACTTGGAATAGAAACGCTTTTTGTGCTCTCAGCAATTCTTGGACTCTGCAACAGTGCCTATGCTGCAACGATTAAGACCAGCGATAAGGAAATTGTCTGAGAATGGCTAGCTTAGGACTCAATGAAATGCAAATCAGGATAGAAGACGATTTGGATCTAAAAAAGATCGCGGAGAGCGGACAATGTTTCCGCTGGACCGGGATCTGTCCCGGAACATATCAGATAATCGCCATAGACAAACGCTTAAGAATTAGAGAACTGGGAGATAACCTCTTTGATATGGACTGCTCTGAAGAGGAATATACCAGTTTCTGGTTCAACTATTTGGATTTAGGCGAGAGTTATGATACTATACGCCGGAAAATCACCAGAGAAAAGGACGAGTTCCTGTATCGTGCTGCGGAGTATGAGAAGGGGATTCGGATCTTAAATCAGGATCCCTGGGAGATGCTCATCACGTTTATTATCTCTCAGAACAAGAATATTTCAGCTATTAAAAGATCGGTTGAGAAACTGGCAGAAATGTGCGGAATGGAGATAAACAATGGGCCGGGAGACAAGTATTTTGCTTTTCCAACACCTGATGCTTTGGCAGAATTACGCGAGGAACAGCTTAAAGAGTGCGGACTTGGTTACCGTTGCAGATTCGTCAAGGAAGCTGCTGAGGCGATTGCCGATGGCCGCTTTGATTTGTTCAGTTTGAAAGAGACGGACGAAGAAACAGCTGTGCTGACATTGAATGGATTAACAGGTGTAGGTAAGAAAGTGGCATCATGTGTTTCCCTTTTCGGGCTGCATCATCTGGACTCTTTTCCGATCGATGTGTGGGTGAAAAGAATCCTCGAAGAGCAGTATCCAAAAGGCTACCCATTCGAGGAATATTCTCCATATAACGGGGTGTATCAGCAGTACATGTTTGCTTACTACCGCAATTCCCGAGTATTCTCTAAGGCATAACAAGCGGCAAGCTGCAACCAGACTATTGGAAAGAACACGGAGAGTCGTAAAGGTGATTAGATGATGAACAGGAAACTATCAAGGTGGCTCTATAAAAAAGCAGCGGAAGCATTGGGAGAAGAAGAGCTGGAAAGCTTGAAGAGCGATCTCGTTACACCGGTGAAGATTGCTTTAAAAGACGCGATTGATGATTATCTGGAGATAGATGATGAAAACAGCCCAATGGATTGAGAAAACGCATCTTTTCCGCTCAGATGAGTTTATATGCTTTGGCTGCAGACACTTGTTCAGAAAACCTAAGAGAGTGTATGTGACACTTCTGTGATTCAATCTATACTATAATATGGACATCAATTCAAATTATAAAAAAGGAGATCAAAAAATGATCAAAAACATCAATGAAGAAGAACTCGAGAATGTGACTGGTGGATGGCAGTATGCCAACGGAAGCTATGTCAACTACGGCAACTATGTTGTCTACACGGTAGCCCCTGGAGATGTCCTTAGCGGAATCGGTCAGCGTTTCGGTGTGAACTACATGCAGATTGCACAGTGGAATCACATCAAGAATCCAGATTTAATCAGCATCGGCCAGAAGCTTACCATTTATCCCGCTGTCCTTAGATAAGATTTCTTCCAGAAAGTACGCCCTGCCATCATGGCAGGGTTTACTTTTCGTGATGGGAAACGGTTATTTTCCTATATGAGTGAGTATGAAAGAGTGAGATAATCCTCTGATTATAATCCGGTGAGGAAGGCGAACACCATGCTCTTCCGTTCACAGCTCGAATATTTGTTAACTTTGTTTTATTGATCTAGAATACATATGGTGATATAGTTATATAACTAATGTAAGGAGAAAAAACAAAATGGTAAAAAGCACAAAATTACGAAGCGTTCTGTGCCTTCTGATCGCACTGACCCTGGCGATATCTGTCTTCGTGCCGACAGGTGCCGTGGCGGATTCCACTCTTGAAATCCGCGCGAATCAGGAGCAGAGTCAGGGCAAGACCCCTGTGTCCGATCTTCGGATTGGAGGTCTGGAAGCGCCGCAGAAGGGCAGCACGTTCCCAACAGAGGCAACCGTGGTTACGGCAGAGGGAATCAGCTGGCAGGTTGCCGTCCTTTGGACGGATCAGAATGGCATCCCGGTCAGCGGAATTGCCGGTGAAGGTCCGTATTATCCCGTGATTGTTTTCTTCGTTCCGACAGAGTATACCGTGCGCGGAATCGACGGGAAACCCGGCAGCATCATTTTGCGCCTGGACGATTCGGTTCTTGCTCTGTTCGGGACGGACAGCGTTTTCTCTGTCGTTGACGCGGACAGGAGCATTACCTACATCCTGAGCGGGAAGGCTAACGTCTCGGTGGCTCAGAGGGAAGCGAGCACGGTCCCGAGCCAGACGGTTCCCGGCCTGCCGGAGAAGTTCCGGGCGCCGGAAGACAGTTTCCGCAACCCGAACTATGTTGATCCCTCGATCGAAGAGAACGCTGCGGACACGGAAGAGAATCCCGACCCGGCCGAAGACACACCTTCGGAGAAAGACGGGACGGAGGAGCCTGCTCCTCCGGATGAGGAGAGACTGGCCGCGAAAGACAATGAGGATAAGCCTGCAGAGCAAAAGCCCACGGACAAGGATTCTGCGTTATCTACTGAGCCGGACGGACGGCTTGGCGCCGCTGAGAACCGCATCCCCGAGATCGTGTCGATCCACTGTGCAAAAACCGCGACGGATGCCTTGGATATCAAAGAACTCGCGGAACTGGTTGATATGGTCAAATACCGGATCCAGCCGCAGGCCGTCGAGCTCCTGAGAAAAAGTTTTCCCGCCTATGAAGAAGCCGCGAACAATGGTCAGCTCGGCAGTCAGCTCGGCCTTTATGTTTACCTTGACAAAGGTGACGATGACGGCGTGCCGGTGCATGGTGCAGCAGGTAAGGGCGAAGCCGCTTTTGTGGGGGCATATTATGACAAGGATGAGAACAACAATACCGTCTACAAGTATATTCTCGCCGTCAATACACGTTTCCTTGTCATGGAAGATGAAAACGGGAATCCCATCATGGATGAGAAGACCGGAAAAGCAAAGCTGAAACAAAAGGACACGGATCTTGCCGAACTAGAAAACACCATCATCCATGAAATGATGCATGCCTTCATGGACGACTATAACCGTACGGGTATGTCGGGAACCGTAGACCCGGTGTTGGTTACCGACCCGGGCACCTCCGGATTGGCGGCCGAAGATGAGGAGCGGTTTGCCGTTCAAAGCGAATTTCCCACCTGGTTTAAGGAGGGACTTGCAACCTCGGTCGAAAACAACTATGCGAGCCGCTTTGACAGCTACAATCTGCTCAGTTACGCCGGCGAGGGAAGGATCAGCGAATGGTATACCCCTGAAATTCTGCGCAATGCCTATGTAACGACAGCCTTCAAGCCAACACTCAACGAGGGTGTTTATGAACGCATCTTTGATCTGACAAACAAGGACTGCGACGTATACGTCACCGGCTATCTGGCCTGCCTGTATCTCGGTGAACTCGCCGCGAACAGGGCCGGCAACTCATCCGAATACATCGGTGCAGACGGGTATAACGCCTATAAAAGCGAGATCATCCGCGATGGTGTCAACTCGATGCTCGAGCGGCTGCACAACGGAGAAACTCTTGACGCCATAATCCGCGACATTTCAAACGATGGCTTTGCCGATGCAAAGGACTTTGAGCAGAAATTTATCAAGCGCGACGACGATTCCGCAGCCTTCTGCTCAGGATATCTCAACTATATGCGGGCGCTTTCTCAGGACAAAACTAGAAAGTATCTGCCGAACGGATCCATTCTCTATCCGTTTGACACCGATTATGTCACCCCCCTTGACAGAACGAAGGATGGCCAGTCCAGGCTGTTCCAGATTGTTGACAGCAATGATGTTGTACCGTCCACGGCGGATATGCAGTATGTCCTGGATGCTGGCACGTCGGTCTCCTATGATGAATACCAGATGTGTCTCAAAGTAGTGGCGGAAGAGCGGGTGCAGCTTGCTGCGCAGCAGGCTGTGGCGAATGAGATTGCCGGCGTCGTGTCCCCCGATAAAGAGCTTGATCAGGATGTGTATGACTACATTCTGGAAGCGGTTCTTGCGGCACAGATCGTGGATGCCGAGACAAAGGACAGCATTATTCTGAGAGCCCGGGAATTATCACATGCAGCAGACAATGGCGTCGCTGACATCCGGGCTGAGGTTCCGGACGGGGAAGAGTTCAGCAGCTGGGACGAAGACCTCGATAGTTCCGATCTTGATGGTTTGGAGGCGGATCCCGACGATATGGAAACCACGGTCGGCGAGGACCTGGAAGGAAGCGCTGACAGCAGCGGCTGGGACAGTTCCTGGGATAACGGCGGTTCCTGGGATAACGGCGGTTCCTGGGATGATGGAGGTTCCTGGGACGACGGTGGTTCCTGGGATGATGGAGAGTAATCTTCAAAGAATTCAATAATAAGAAGCGGAGAGGCGATTGGCCTCTCCGTTCTGTTTTTCTGAATACATATGATTAAGTCGGCTTAGATCGAAGTTGATTACAACCGATCGGATGCCGTACCTCGCCCCGAATCTGTGTGCGCCTATTCGGTGATAAAGGAGTTCATCTCGTTCTGTTCTTAATATTTTTAGGAACTAAGGGGATTGAGAGTTAAAATCCACCACGATTCCAGTATTCCTGTGGGAGCGGTATGGAGTAAGGAGCCGATTATTCGGCTCCTTTAACTATAATATCAGTGTTATGGGCGAGATAGGCCCAGTTGTACAAGTGAGCGAAATAGTTAGAATGAACTCATTATTTAATTATCAAAGCAGCTTTTTGATAGTATCACAGCCAGAATAAAGTTCCTTTTCAACCAGACCGCGCCGACATGTTTCTGATCAGCGAAGACAAACAGAGAGTCGTCAAAGAGCACCTTTGGGACAATTGTTTACGCATTCCATACAGAGGATGCACTCTGTGCCGTATTCTCTCTTTCTGGAATTGTCAGTCACATCTACATTCATAGGACATACCCGCTTACATTTCCCACATGAAATACACTTTTCTTTGTCGCATGTCACCCGTACAAGCGCATAATAACTCATGGGTTTCAGAAACACCGTAACAGGGCAAATGTATTTACAGAATGCCCTGTTGTCTTTGTACGCACATGCGAGGATGATGCCAACTGCATAATACAGAACAT
>CAZMXF010000110.1:0-7723 GCA_964570015.1 uncultured Oscillospiraceae bacterium
TCGCGCTGTGCCGGTTTACACCGGATGGAATCCGAGGCGCCTGCCCCGGTGTCAGAGCCAACCGCTATGGGGCCGGCGGACCGGAATACTATGAAAAGGCCAACTGTGAGACCGTTGTCATTCCCCTGATCGAATCTCCGGCCGGCGTTGAAAACTTCTCGGCAATCCTGTCCGTACCCGGTATTTCCGCGGTCTTTCTCGGCCCAATTGATCTTTCCGTCGCGCTCGGGCTGAAGGGAGATGTTGGCAATCCCGAGGTGCAGAAGATGCTGCTCTCCTGCGTGGACCAGGCACATGCCGCCGGGATCCCGGTGGGTGCGCTCTCCATGGACAGCAGGTTCATCGAGGAACTGTTTGAACATGGTCTGAATTTCCTCGCCTACGGGATCGACACCATCCTGATGTATCAGCACTGCCGGGCCATCACCGGCGAGCTGAACCAAATCTGCGCCTCAAAACTGCGCAGGAAGGAACCGGAACAATGAACTACAACGAATATACAAATCCGAAGGCTACGCAGATCTCGAAAAATCTCGCCATTGCCACGCTTGTGATCGCGCTGTTCGGCATTGTCGCGGCGATCATGCTGCTGATGAAGGAGCTGATGCTCCCCGCTCTGCTGCTGATCATCGCGGTATTGGCCTTCGTTTTGAGCCGGGGCTATATCGAGACTTGGCTCGTCAGCCGGATTGCAGGCGACGACACCGCGGGCGAGGAGAAAGAATAACCTCCAGTAATGTTGCTCTTGTTTGCGGGTTTTTTTACCAAGAGGTGCTCTCATGGAACGAACTTCTCGGTACTGCAATTTGTCTTCTTGACCTCGTCTTCATTAATCCGAATTAAGCATACAATGCACGACAGGGATGCCTTCAGAAGGAAGCATCCCTTTTTTTCTATATGATTGGCGGATGGCCTATTCTCCGGATATGTGCTCCATGGCCTGTATGAGGCCGTTTCCGTTAGGGCTCAGGCTTCTCTCCATTCCTTCAGCTGGCGGAGAATATCGTCGGCTACCTCCTGGTGCTTCTTCTGATAGGTGTGGCCGGTCTTCTCAATAAAGATCAGCTTGTTCTCTTTCGCCGTCGGCATGTGATCGTTGAGATTCCGCAGAAACTCCGACGGATCGCCGTCGGTGAAGTTGTCATAGGTGCCCACCAGCAGTGCACCGGTGTGGGTGATCTGCCCGGCCTGGGAGAAGTCTCCGTCCTTTGCCGTATACACATTGTTGAGCAGATCTGAAAACTGCCAGTCCCATGCGGTGTTGGCGATGCATTCCACCCAACCCATAAAGGGGAACGGCAGCATTTCATCCCCGTCACCGCGTTCTACCTGCTCGCGAATCATATGTTTTTCCCTCTCTGTCACGCCGGACATCATATGCGTGAGGTTTGCCGGAGAGAGGAAGAAAAAATGCTCCACCCTCGGATCGTGATGGCGGGAGAGATAATAGATCACTTTGTTGGCTCCGAGAGAATGTCCGGCGAGGATAATATGGCGATAGCCTTCTTTCTCGGCGAAGTCCAGATAAGCTCTGATGTCCTCATCCGTATAAAAGAAGCGCTCGTTCCAGGAGCCGATCAGTTCCTCCTGGCCCGTCCTGACATTGAAGGTGCGAATCTGTCCGAAGGCGTCGTTGGTCTGGGCGTAGATAAAGTCGATGCCGCCTTGATTCAGGGTATTTCCGATGTTGTAATAAAAGGGGTTGGAATAGAAATTGCCGTGAATGCCGGTAATGGCGATCATGACGGTGTCTGACCTGCGCTTTTCCTCCGGGCGGAACAGAACGCCGTCCAGCACCACACCGCGCTCTGTGGGCACAGCGAGGCGAAACATCCTGTTATCCACGCGCTTCCCTCCCCCGGAAGATGCACTTGTGAGAGGGGGAGGAATAGCAGGCGTTACAGGAGACGCATTTGGAAATGTATGCTTCGTCCGCCTGCAATTTCTGCGGCAGGTCGGGTTCCCGCAGCAGCGGGCGGGATAGAGAGATTGCTTCCAGTTTTGTGTTATTCAGGACAAATTCCATGGTGTCGAGGGCTCGGAACCCGCCTACGACAAACACGGGACAGTGTACCGCCTTCGCAACCTCCGCAGCCGCCGGTGAGAAATAGGCCTCGTTCTTATGAGCACGGATCCCGCCGACAGAGGTGCCATTTCCGCTGATCTCGATGGAGTCAATACCGGCCTCATCCAGTATCTTACAGATGGTGACACAATCTGCCTCCGTATTGCCACCGGAGCTCATATCACTGCTGTTGATCTTGATCGTCACATGCAGAGAAGGTGCAGTCTCGCGGATGCCGTTCAGAATTCCGATGAGAATCCGGGCACGTTTCTCCGTTGTGCCGCCCCATGCATCCGTCCGGTGATTTACCGCAGAGCTGATAAAACGCGACAGGAAGAAGAAATGCGCAGCATGGATCTGAGCCCCGTCAAAACCCGCCTTTTCCGCTCGCACCGCGGCCTCAATAAACTGCCGGATCACGAGCCGAATCTCGTCCTCCGACATGTTGTCCGGCTCCACCTGATGGTATCTGCTGTCACGCTCGCGATAGTATGCCCCGAGTGCGAGCTGGGTGATGGCTGGGATACCTTCTGCATGGATAATATCTGTCAGCTTTATATACTGTGGAATGAGTTCGTCGCAGCACAGCCGCATCATGCCGTCAAAGTAGCAGTCGTTCCGCGCGACACTGGTAAAGCCCGTGATGATCGCCCCGACACCGCCTTTGGCCAGTTCTCCGTAGATTTCATAAGCCTCATCCGTTACACCGCCGTCCGGAAGGGCGATTCCCTCCCAGGTGGCCGAACGGATCAGACGGTTTTTCAATTTCAGATTACCGAGCTTGACTTCTTCAAAAACCTTTTTCATCCCAAAACTCCTTTACTTATTTCCTGCGGTCAATTATAATGAGCACCGGTGAAAAAACAAGAATGCAGAATATTCTTTGATGGTATAGAAAATATAGTATTGGAGATTTTACAATGGATACAATGCCCCTTCCGACCGGTGAAAACATCTACGACACCCAATGTCCGATCCTCTACGCAATGGAGCTGATCGGGCAGAAATGGAAACTCCCGATTCTCTGGTACATGGCGGATGCGGAGAACCAGACGCTGCGCTATCGCGAGCTGGAGCGCAAAGTGGTGGGCATCACGGCCACCATGCTGACCAAGTGCCTGCGGGAGCTGGAAAACGACAATCTTGTCACCCGCACGGTCTATCCCACGATCCCGCCGTCTGTCGAATACTCACTGACAGAACGCGGCAAGACCCTGATTCCCGCCTTGGAATCTATTTACAACTGGGCAGACGGGCAGATGAAGGCAAAAGCAAAATAAGAATCACAGCCTGGGAATCTTTGATCACTTGGTTTCCAGGCTGTTTGATTTAGAAATTTCTCCCTTTTTCATCTGTATTCAGACTGCGCATCCTACATAAGGTCGGCTTATTCATCTGCAGCACTGAAGACCGAAAGACATCATCTATCCAGGTGGTGTCTTATTTTTTCGTTCATCTAAGCCTCGCCTAAGCTTCCTGTGCTATAAACATCTTGGGCAGAAATTTTTCTATCTGACCCCGCCTTTTCGCGCTGACGTTTCGTATGGGATAGTGTGGTGATCATCATAATGTCAAATTCGGTCAATGATTGTGCGGTTGCAGCTGCCGTCAGTCCTTCTCTGCGGGAGGACTTTATTCACCAGCAGGAACAGCTGATTCTGAAAACGGCTTCCCGGGTTTCCTACCGCTATATCACGAAAAGTGATGACGAGTGGTCCGTCGCCCTTTGCGCTTTTTCCGAGGCCATTGACAGGTACCATCCGGATCGGGGGGACTTTATTCCCTTCTCCCGGATGCTGATGAAACGTGCTCTGATCGACTATCACCGAAGCACAGCTTCTCACCTGACAGAAATCAGCACCTCCCCTTTTGTATTGGAAGGGCTGAACGACGCAGAAGAAACGGATGATCTGGACAAATCGGTTTACCTGGCCATAGTGGAACAAAGTCAGGACGCCGCGGACAAAAGTCTTCAGGAGGAAATCCTGGCAGTAAACGAATTGCTGCAGAAATACGGATTTCGGTTTTTCGATCTGACAGAATGCTCTCCGCAACAGGAAAAGACGAAGCAGGAATGCGCCAGGGCGATTCGATCCGTCCTTTCGCAGTCTGATGTATACCGGAAACTGGAGCAGAAACGGAAGCTTCCCATTCGGGAGATTGCTGCAAGTTCCGGCGTATCTCGCAAAACACTGGACCGCTACCGGAAATATATCATCATGGCAGCTTTGATTCTGCGCGGAGACTATCCCCGAATCGCGGAATATCTGAATTTCGTGTGGAAGGAGGAGCAGGTATGAACGCCGTGATCGTCGACATTAAAGGAAAACATGCCGCCGCACTGGATGAGGACGGCAGCATCATAAAGATCGCGAATGCGGATTATGTCATCGGTCAGAGAATTGAACTTTACCCGATCCGTCGGAAACACACTCCTTCTCTCAAGAAGATCGGAACGACTGTGGCAGCCGCAGCTTTGATTCTGGCTATCGGGACCGGAACCGCCTATGCCGCCCCGTATGGAACCGTCACCCTGGACGCAGACTCTGCGATCGAGTACACCATCAACCGGTTTGACCGTGTGCTCAGTATAAAGGCCCTGAATGAAGAGGGTGAGAGCGTTCTGGAAGCACTGGACCGGGATTCTCTCCGTTTTTGCCCCGTGGACCAGGCCATCGCGACAACCCTGGAGAAGATGGAACCTGCCGCGTCTGTCGATACGGATTTTGAAGAACAGCTGCCGATTCAGATCACTGCCGTGACGAGAAACGAGCAGCATACAGAGCGTTTGCAGGAGCACCTGAACGGCAGGCTTCCGGAGCGGCTCCTTTTCGGGCAGCCAGACGGGGCTCCGGCAAAGCAGGCCGAGAGCCTGCAGAGAGATGAACACGGACCGGATGAGCCGCTGCATACGAAACTGCCCGATCAGATCGGGGAAACTTCTCCCGATTTCATTTCAAATCCGTCGGAGAATACTTTTATGCCTCAGGAAAACGGACCGTCAGGCAGTGCGGAAAACCCAATTCCTGACGATCCCGGTGGGGAGAAATCACCAATGCCATATGCCGATGACTCCCACCTCGACCAAGCTGTTTTGCAGCCCGAAAGACGAGATATGGGCCAGCTTCCTCCACCAGACAGAGGTCCTTCAACAGGCCCTTCTGCCGATTTCCTTGAACCCGGCCGCACAATGTCCGCCCCTTCGCACAGTGCAGCGGGAGGTCCTTCTCCCGGTGGGCCGCATCTCGCTCCGTAAAAAATATCCGTTTCGACCCCACTTATCCCGCATGCTTTTCCGTATTCCTGAGTGTCGGCAGAAAGACACAAAATAAAACAAAACATATGACAGGAGGATAATAATCATGAAGAAAGCAATGAAAACCCGTATAGCCGCAATGGCTTTGGCCCTGGTGATGATCTTTTCACTCTCCGCCACTACCTTTGCAGACGGGCCGCAGGGAGGACCGCAGCAAGGCGGCTTCCAGCAGGACCGGCAGATGGGCGATCCGCAGCAGGGCGGCTTCCGGCAGGACCGGCAGATGGGAGGATCGCAGCAGGGCGGCTTCGGCCAAAACCAGCAGATAGGTGGACCGCAGCGAGGCGGCTTCGGTCAGAACCGGCAGTCTCCTGAGATGCCGGAAAGCGACAAAGACAGAACGCCTCCCCCTGACGGTGGAAACCGTCAGAGTGGACTGATGAACGGGCAACTCACGCCCGAAGACGCGGATGAAGCCGAGGACATGACCCCTCCCGAGAAATCGGAAGGTGAGAATCCGTCGCTACCTCAGGATGAACAGGGCATGTTCCGCCTCTTCCAGCAGTTTCTCGAATGGCTGAAAGAGAATAACGCAGCATAAGGTAAAACTCCTCAGTCATTTTCCGGCTGAGGAGTTTCCAATCATCATCAATTTTCATATGGAAAGGAAGAGAAACATGAAACAAAAAGAGAAGATCAAAGTGTTCATTCCGCGGAAAGAGCGGATCCGGCAAATCCAGCAGCAGATCATGATGATCAACAGGGTAATCACTGCGGCTTGACCGCTGGACGCGTCTGAGAATATTCCTTATTCTTACCAGCAGAACTCTAAGGTCATTTTAAGTTTGCTCTGCTATACTCTCCCCAGATCAAACAAAAGGAGTTATCCATTTATGAACTTCAAAAAAGTGTTTTGTCTCTTATTATCCGTGATGATGATCATCTCCGCTTTCTCAGCCTCTGCCGTCAGCGCAGGCGCGGAGAACGGCTTGCCCGGTACCGCGTTCGGCGGCAGTCAGCCCCCCGAGAAACCCGACGGCGAGGCTCCCGGAGAACCCCCGAAGGGGATGGGCGGACCCGGCGGCGGAATGGGTACACCCCCTGACGGCATTCCCGGCGGGATGGGCGGTCCTGGCGGTGGAACGTCTGGCGGCGGACCCGGCAGCAGCAGTGCCGACATCGACTATTCCGGTGCCGTGGAGATTACTTCCGCCGAAACTCAGGAGAATCAGACTTATGAGACCTCCACGGAGGACCAGAGTGCTCTGCTGATCAGCACAACGGAGGACGTGAGCATATCCAATCCCACTGTCCGGAAATCCGGCAGTTCCACTGGCGGCGACAGCTGTAACTTCTACGGTCTCAACGCGGCGGTTCTGGTCAAAGATGGTTCTGCCACAACGATCACCGGCGGAACGATCACCTCTGACGCTGACGGTGCCAACGGCGTTTTCTCCTATGGCGGAAACGGCGGGCGGAACGGAGCGGAAGGCGACGGCACGACCGTCATCATCCGCAACACCGTTATCACCACCTCCGGCAACGGTTCCGGCGGCATCATGACCACCGGCGGCGGTACGACCCATGCCTATGATCTGACAGTCACCACCTCAGGCCGCTCCTCTGCGCCGATCCGTACCGACCGGGGCGGCGGTACCGTCTATGTGGACGGCGGCAGCTATACCTCCAACGGTCTTGGCTCCCCTGCCATCTATTCCACGGCGGACATCACCGTGGAAAACGCAGAACTGACCTCCAACCTCTCCGAAGGTGTCTGCATTGAAGGGAAAAACTCCATTACCCTTCTTAACTGTGACCTGACCGCCAGCAATACAAAGTGCAACGGTAACGCGAGTTTTCTGGACAGCATTATGATCTATCAGTCCATGTCGGGTGATGCCGACAGCGGCACCTCATCATTCACCATGACAGGCGGTTCCCTCGCCAGCAGAAGCGGCCATGTATTCCACGTGACCAATACAAACGCGGTCATCAACCTGACCGATGTGGAGATCTGTAATGAAGACGCATCCGGCGTTCTCCTCTCCGTCTGTGACGACGGCTGGAACGGTGCAGGCAACATCGCGACGCTCAATGCAGACGGGCAGGAACTCAGTGGAACGATCCTCGTAGGCAGCAACTCCGTCCTGACGCTGAACCTCACCAACGGCAGTTCCCTTACCGGTTCCGTCAGTGGTGAAATAGTAAATGCCAAAGGCGATACCGTCTCTACTGAAGTCGGGACAGCGGATGTGAGCCTCGACAGCACCAGCACATGGTCTCTGACCGGCGACACTTTTATCTCTTCCTTTAGCGGGGACACGGCGAACATCTCCTTTAACGGCTACACGCTGTACGTGAACGGCACCGCAGTCAATTCCTGACAGGGCAGAAGGAAAAAG
>CAZMXF010000111.1:0-7698 GCA_964570015.1 uncultured Oscillospiraceae bacterium
GAAAATGATCTGAGAACCCGGCTGGTACCGGCCATCTGCACCCAGTGCGGCGGGCAGGTGGAAGTAGACCCGACACAGGAAGCCGCCGTCTGCAAGTACTGCGGCACTCCGTTCATCGTGGAGAAGGCGATTCAGAATTATTCCATTCAGAATGCAAAGATCGAACATGTGGACACGGTCAACATCAACACCAAGGGGACCGCGGAATCCTTTTTCGGCTTCCTCGGAGAACAGATGAGTGAGAGCCGGGAAGTGCGCAGAGAGGAACGCCGCGAACAGCGTGCGCTGGACCGGGAGACACAGAAGATGTTCATGAAGATTTTCGGATATATGATGATCGGGATGTTTATCCTCGCGGCGATCATGTTCATCGTGCAGGTCATCCGGGGAGATTCCGGAGGAGAGGAGCCGCCTGCTGAGCAGGAGACCTACATCGAAGAACCGGCGGAGACGCCGGGCTTCTCGGCCAGCTTTGATATCTCGTTCGGAAAAGACGCTGAGTGAGACCATCTGGCAAAACCGACCGGGGGAAATCCCGGCCGGATCAGAAATATTAACAATCAAATATTCACGCGGATCCATGCGTGAACTGTAATAGGAGGACGATTACATGGATAATGAGAAACTCAACGACGGTATGCTCGAGCAGGTCGACGGCGGAGCCCGGATTGTCTATCAGGTTCAGGCGGGTGAGACGCTGGAAGCCATCGCACAAAACAAACACGTTTCAGTCGAACAGCTGCTTCGCTGGAACAGGATTGAAGATCCGAATGTGCTCCCGGTTGGCACAAAGCTGACGATCAAATACTGATGAGACCAAGGGGCGCAAATGCGCCCACATGATGATGAAAGGAAGAAAGAAACAGACAATGAAAAAGACCATTTCGATCCTGCTGATGCTGGTGATGCTCTTTTCACTGAGCACGGTTGCATTTGCGGAAGCAAACAACACGCAGACCGCCCCGGCAGCCGATGCGCAGACCGTTTTCCCGACTCCGGTGAAGGCCACCGACGAAGCGGTGAACACCCAGATTCAGTACCTTTTCAATAACTTCAATACGTTTAAACAGCCAGAGAGCGACGGCGCCAAGTGGTCCTATGCCGTTACGGATCTGAACCACAACGGACGCCTGGAACTCCTGGCCGCATCCGTTCAGGGTTCGGGACGCTACACCAACGTCTGTGCCTGGGAAATGGGTGCGGACTTTAACTCCGCCGCACCGATCCAGGTGAATGTCCCCGAGGAGGAATCCTTCCCGGACATCGTGACCGACAGCGCGGATACTTTTTACAATCCGGCCAACAACATGTGGATCTACATGTTCTATGACAACATCGTTCTTTCCGCTGATGAGACCTACTATGCCAAGTGCGCGGTCAAGCTTGCCGATGACGGCCTGAGCTTCCAGCAGCTTGCCATCCAGCACAACCAGGCAGTCGGCGGAATCGTGAACACGGCCTACATGGACAACAGCGGCGACCCCATCACCGGCGAACAGTACAACACCGCCGGGACGGAAGGACCGGCCCAGCTCATCAAGAGCAGCACCAACTTTGAGTGGGTGGACGCGGCGAATGTCGTATCCCAGAATGCTCTGTTCAACAGCTATTCGGTTTTCAAAGGCATGATGCAGCCGACATCGAAGCCGGTACAGCAGCCTGCACCTGCGGCTCCTGCGAATACGCAAACCGGCGGCTTCCTGACCATCACCAAGAACCCGACCAATGAGAGCCATGGCGTCGGCGGAACAGCTTACTTTGTTGCCAATGCATCCACCTGGACGTCTCTGAGCTGGACCTTTGTCTCCCCGCAGGGCGGCGAGTACAACGCGGACGGCTTCGGCCGGATGTTCCCGTATGCAAAGATTTCGGGAGCCAACGGAACTACGCTGACGGTCGCAAATGTGTCTGCGGACATGAACGGATGGGGCGTGTACTGCACCTTCTATTCCGGCAGCCAGACGGCCCGGACCGGAACCGCATTCCTCTATGTCAGCGGAAACAAAACGACCACCACTTCCACGTCCGGCAGCTACAACTACTATTACGGACTTGACTACTATGTCATCTACAACCGCGACGGTTCCTACACGATGTACTTCAGCGACGGCAGCAGCCTGACCGTCTATAAAGACAACACCTATGTCTACACCGAGAAGAATGGCACCAGCACCCGCTACACCACACCCGGCGCCTGGGTTGTCCCCGGCGTTGACACCTATGATCCCTGGATCGAAAACGACGACGGAACCTGGTCTTATGTTTCCCGCAACGGCAATGTGACCACGTTCTTCGGCGATGGATCCTATGAGATCTTCAACGGGGAAGATACCCGCTCCTACGATCAGTTCGGCAACGAAGTGTTCCGCCGTACACGGAATGACGACGGTTCCGAAGAGACCTATGATCCGGAATCCAACACCTATACCTATACCGATGAAGACGGCTATATGTTTACCCGCTACTCCGATGGTTCCTTCAGCGTTACGGAAAATGACGGCTCAGTCGTGAACTATGACCGCTACGGAAACGTCGAGGATACCTGGTACGAATATGATACTGTTCCGGAAGTCTTTGAGAACAATCAGTGGGGCTGGGCTATTCCTCCCGCTGACGATTATGAAAATCCCTGGCTCGAGAATGACGACGGAACCTGGTCCTACGTCTCCCGCAACGGCAATGTGACGACCTTTAACGATGACGGATCCTACGATGTATACGACGGCGATTCATTCTATTCCTATGACGCAGACGACACCTTTACGGGCAGCTGGCCGAGCGATGATTATGATGACTATTTTGACTTCTCCTACGAAGAGTCGTTTGTCGGGGATTATGACGGACTCGATGAGGATGACTGGTGGTAATCACCTGATTTGAGGAATACAGCTCTTCCGGCGCCTTACGCCGCGCCGGAAGAGCGGGCTTCCGAAAGACAACACACAGTACAAAAACAATATTAATCATTTTGAAAGAAAAGAGAGAAAAAAGATGAAAAAAAAGACAATGAGACTGCTTGCAGCAGCACTGACCGTACTTATGGTCTTCCTGCTGGCCGGCTGTGAGGTTTCTTCCTCCAGCTCCAGCACTACGACCGTGACTACCAGCACGACCGACGAAAACGGCAACACCACGACAAACACCACGACCACTGAAGTCGGTGTTTCTGCTGGCTCTGACGGTGTAACGACCACCAACCAGACCACGACCGAGACCACGACAAGCTCTGCCGACGATGCGGCCGCAGAGGCGGAAGAGACGGATGACGGATCCGGCCTGAAGGAACACCTGAAAGAAGGGTACAACAAAGGCGCAAAGGGAACCAACGAAGCAGGCGATACCTTCTATTATGCCTATAACGATGAAGACGGAAATGATGCAGCGCTGCTGATCATCATCTCTGCGGACAGACAGAACTACAACGGCTGGGAAGGAACGGCCGAGACCGTGGACGACCAGATAGTTCTTACCTCCAACAATGAGGAAGAGGTTCCCTTCACCTTCAGTGAAGTCGATGGGGACGGAAACTTCACCATGACCTTCGTGAACGACGGCGATGTCGCCGAGATGCAGCTGGTTGATTTTGACAGCTTTGTGGACGAAGTTGTTGCAGCCAGAATGGAATTCTCAGCTAACTAAGTGACATATCATATAAAAAAGGAGAAACAGTAATGAAAAAAACGCTTGCAATGATCATGGCGCTGTGCATGATGCTCACGGCATTATGCAGCGTCGCGTTCGCAGACGGCGGCTATCAGATTCAGGTAGTCGATCCGGACGGATACCCGGTTAAGGGTGTGGCTGTGCAGTTCTGCTCGGATACCGAATGCAGAATGGCCAAGACCGATGAGGACGGCATTGCCTCCTTCGACGTGCCGGCCGGCAGCTACACGATTCACCTGCTCAAGGTTCCCGCCGGATATGAGAAGGACTCCAGAGAGTATATTGCGCCTGAGACGCCCGACCTCGTGACCCTTACCATCAACCAGGAAGGCAGACCGGAACAGTCTGTCGCCGCGGCAGGAAGCCATGCAAAGGGCGCTGACGAGAGCGAGTTCGTGATCGACGAACCGGTGCTCGGCCTGCACTTTGTCATGCCGGAAGAACTCCGCAACCTGAAGGGCTACCTCAACTGGAACGCTGATTTCGTCGATTCCGGTCTGCTGAATCTCTCGGTGGAGTACTATGCCGTCGCAAAAGAGAACATGGAAGCATATGTTGCGTTTTACCAGGAATATGTGCAAGCCTATCTCAACGACGAGGAACTTCCGGAACCCCCGGATCCCTCCTGGATGAGCGGCTGCGAGAGTGCTTACGTTTATGACCTCTACACCATCAACGAAAACCGCGGTGAGAAAGA
The DNA here is from genome assembly GCA_964570015.1 of uncultured Oscillospiraceae bacterium. Lineage (GTDB taxonomy): Bacteria > Bacillota > Clostridia > Oscillospirales > Oscillospiraceae > Limivicinus. The sequence goes on from CAZMXF010000111.1 coordinate 4,361, forward strand.
ACTCCGCGAGATCCTGGCCGATGCTTACGGTCTCGAAGATGATCAGATCGCCAGCATAACCGAGATCGGTTCCGACGGTGACTGCCACTTCTTCTCGGTTCAGTATACTGCTGCAGAGGAGCAGATGAAGCAGTTCCACGCCGCTATGGGCGATGAGTTCTTCTCTGAACTGGAAGCTCTCCGGAACGATCAGAGCAGCTTCCTCTCCGGTCTCACCCTCAGCGCTCCGGAGTGGCCGGAAGAGCTTTCCGCCGGCGACAGCGTCAGCTTTGAGACTGTCGACTTTGCCGGAAACCCGGTGAACAGCGCCGATCTCTTTGCCCAGTCGAAGGTCACCATGATCAACCTCTGGGCGACCTGGTGCGGCCCCTGCAAGGGCGAACTCCCCGAGCTGGGCAAAATGGCAAAGGACTTTGAGGCCCAGGGCTGCCAGCTCGTCGGACTGTGCATCGACGCAACGGACGACGACGTCGTTGCGACGGCCGAAGCGCTTCTGGCGGATGCCGGTGCAGAGTACCTGAACCTGCGTGCCATGGAAGGCGTCGACGAGATCTTCCCCGTACAGGGTTATCCCACTTCCTTCTTCGTGGACAGCGAAGGCAAGCTCCTGGTCGACCCGGTTGTGGGTGCGTATCCGGATGCTTACACCGAGGCTATGGCCGAAGCGCTCGCGCTGGTCGGCTGAGTCCCTGCGCCGTCCCTCGCGGACAGCAGACGATCTATTTTACAACGCAATGCAGCACCGGGATTTCATTTGAAGTCCCGGTGCTGTTTTCCTGATGAGCCGGAAGGCAATCGGCTCTGGTTGGATGTTGGTTGGATGGGTTCTGGTAATATATATCATATCCATTTTTTCATATTCCGGATAAAGAAAGGAACAATCCATGAAACAGATCTTCAGTATTTTATTGGCCGTCCTGCTGCTGGCCTCGCTTTCCGCCGCTGCCTTTGCGGAAACCTGGGACGAGGAAAGCTACGACGATTGGGACTGGGACAACTCGCTGGCTGTAGAGCGGCCGGACATCGGTCTGGTTCTCCACATCCCCGCAGACATAGGAGATGCGTTTGCTCTCCAGGGGCACATCGAATTCGAATACGGGGAGGAGCTTTCCTACGGTTCCGGCGCCTATTATACGGAGCTTGGCTATTTCGCCATGTCCGATGAGGAATACGAGGCCATGGACGAGTTCGACGATTCCCGTTATCTTCCGCTGCTCACCTTTGTCTGCGTTCGTAACGGCTGTGACATGTCTGCTTTCCAGAACGCAGGGCTGGACATCAACTGGGAAAATTCCTGGCAGATGGCCACGGTGGACAACTACACCCACTATCTCTTCGTCGGCAGAGAGGACGAATATCTTCCCGAAACCTTTGTCGAGCCTTATGGCAGCGAATATCTCAGCCTGCTTCAGCCCATGGTTGACATCGCCTTCCATGCAGACTACAGCGCTCCGGTGAGTCCCGACGCCGAAAACGTCGGGAAACAGCTGGTTTTTGAGACAACCGACCTGGACGGCAACCCGGTCAGCAGCCAGGAACTCTTCTCCGGGAACGAGGTCACCATGATCAACATCTGGGCAACCTGGTGCGGACCCTGCCGGGGCGAGCTTCCGGACCTGGCGCGGATTAACAGCAATCTCGAGAGCATCGGCTGCGGTATCGTCGGCCTGCTGGCCGACGGTCAGGATCCGGAAGACCTGGCGGACGCAAAGCAGCTCCTTCAGGATGCCGGCGTAAACTATCCCGTTGTCAATATCCCTGAGGGCGCCGATGATATGTTCGATCTCACCGGCATGCCCGTCAGCTATTTTGTCAACAGCGACGGTGAGATTCTTGCCGATCCTGTCCATGGTGCTCAGGTCGATGCATATGAACAGGCCGTGCGGAACATCCTCGCGGGGAACAATCCCGGCTGATTCTGCTCTCCGGACGCATGAGTCCGGGAGCCGTCAATGATCTTCCTTCCTGCGGGCACAGCCGGTTTTTTCGGTGTGACATAGTTGTGACATCGGATATGTTATCTTATTCCCGAAATCAGGACACGTCCGAAAGGAGAAAATGAGATGATGAATGAAAAGAAACTGGTCAGGGCACTGACCGATGAAGAACTTGCCGGACTCGCCGGCGGATATGTCAAGATCAACGAAGCAGGATGCTATGATCTGTATGACGAGGACGGGAACTATCAGTGGACCTTCCGGGGCGACCAGCTCCAGCAGCTGCGCAAGTATGCCAAGGAGCACGGCATCAGCGATGAATTCATCACGAATGACTCCGAGCTCCCGCACCGGAAAGCCAATCATTAAGCCTCATCACAGGCAGCACTTGTGTAATTCGTTCCCAAAAAACACTGGAGCCTCCTTCCGCTCGGAAGGAGGCTCCTTTATCTTGTCTGTGTATCAGAACAGGCCGTTAATGAAGTCGGTCAGTGCCGCACGGTCGTAGAGATTGGAGATATGGTCGATGTAGTAATCCGGATCGACACCCTGGTCGATGTCATAGAACGAACCGTTCTTCAGGAAGGACATCCGGTGAGCGGCGGAGATCTGGAAGACCGTTCCGTATGCGGTGGTCATGGGCTGTACCACACAGCTGCCGCCGCCGGTGGTCCGGCCGATCAGCGTCACCTTCTGGGAGGACTTCAGCGCTGCGGGCACCAGGTTGCCGCAGGAGAAGCTCACCGGAGAGATCAGGCAGTAGAGGTTCTTGTCGGACACGGTATCCTTCTCGTCGTACTCATGATCCAGATTGACATCCGCACGGTAGACGGCCGTAGACAGGGCGCCGGTTGCCATGTTCTTGACGCTGAAGGGGGCGTCCCCGAGGAACCAGCCGAGCACCACGACAGCCGCATCCACAGCACCGCCGGTGTTGTTTGTCAGATCCAGCACTACGTTTTCGATGGGGCTGTCCGGCCTTGTAATCTGAGCATGGGCGTCGATGATCTGCTGAACGGTATCCACCAATGTCTCGCCGTCTTCTTTGGACTGGTAATAAGCGAAGCCGTAGTATTCGGATTTGAAGTTGTCGAAGGTGATGTAGGCCGTGTTTCCGACCTCTTCATACTCCAGCCAGCCGTTGGGATAGGCTTTGTCACGGGCTTTGCTGTATTCGTTCTGATGCTCCTCCAGCTTGCGGTTGGCGATTCCAGTGCTTTCGGGGATCGAGTGGAGACCGGCAAGACAGGAATATTCGTTAAAGACGGAATGGAGGTCGTCAAAGTAATAGTCGATGATGGATTTCAGTGCATTGTCCGCATCCAGCGCGCTGCTGCCGCTGAGAACCTCATCATAACCGATCTGCCAGAACAGTTCCCGGAAGCTCTTGATGTCATGGGT
>CAZMXF010000112.1:0-7692 GCA_964570015.1 uncultured Oscillospiraceae bacterium
CTTCAACCGTTTCAGATCATCCTCTGAATAAAGTCGTCTTCCGCCTTCGGAAAGCTCACTGGGAATCAGAATGCCCCTGGTATCATAATACTGAACCGTCCGGACTGTGACACCGCAAAGCTTTGCCATCTCTCCCGTGGTGTATTTTGACATAGCATTTCACCTCCTACGCCATGAATTCTACAACATGACGCTGCGTAACAAGCAACACCTTACGCAGGGGGATTTTTTAAATATGGAGCAATTGGAACAACAAATCCCGGGTTGTCAAGATGGAGTATACCATAAATCCCCGGTTTTATGAAGATATTCAATTTTCTGCTACATGATTAGCAAAGCGCCTCACCACCAGGGTGAGACGCCGTCTCTGCAATGCTTTTACACTTCGATTTCCCTCCCGCAAGTCAGCCGGAACGTGATCCGGTCCTTGCCGGGTTCCACCATGCTGTCGACCAATGCGGTCTCACTGGCCCGTGTCAAATTCGGTGCCGAACTCCGGCCGAGCCTCGACGGTTTCGATGAACCGCTCCAGCTTTCTTCGGCGGATCAGAGAAAAGTCGATGCCTGACCTTTCCCGGTCAGGTGTTCAGTTCAGTTTATTGTCTTTTCCCAGAAGCACTTGGAATCCACCAACTGAGAAAACCGTCAGTTGTGTGATCAAGCGCTTCACTTCTTCCGTTGTATAGCCTCCGTAAATGAGTTCCATATATTCTTCAAATTTCATACGCAGGATTAGCAGGACAAGTGACGGATCGACCGGTTTTCCCGCATGACGGTCGAAGACTTCCTGATAGCTTGGGTAGAACACCTCACGAATCAAATGTTCTTTGAAGCCTTCGTACTTTGTTCCCTCGGAGCAGTCGAACAGGAGTCGGAATTCATCCTTATGCGCGATGGCATATGTAATTGCGGTGAGCTCATTTTCTATGCCTCTGCCCGGATCCGCCAATTCCGGTGAGATGACGTTCTTATACATCTGTTGAAAGCCGCCCAGCATGGGTTCAACCAACGCTTTATATAGTTCCTCCTTGCCGGAGAACTGATTGTAAAATGCACCGGTAGTAAAGCCGGCTTTTTTGCAGATTGTCCGTAAGGAGGCTTTCTCATAACCATGTGTCAGAAATTCTTCTTTTCCGCTGGCAAGTAATAGCTCACGAATGTTTACAGGAAGCCTCGTCATTTTATGCCTCCCAATAGTTAGTTGCTACTTACTATAAATAACACATGTTAACTTAAATGTCAATCCATATTTTTCGCTTGTCATGACGCGCTGGCTGACCACCCCCTCTGCGAAGGTAAAGCACTGCTCTCTATCTCATACCGTGATTTCTCTCCCGCAGGCAGGCCGGAACATGGTCCGGTCTTTGCTTTCTGTATTATGCATTTGTATTGACCTTGCGCATCATATGCTCTATTATAGATTTACAAGAAATTGTTATGACAAGTATCATTTGACGGGGAAGGATGGAAGGCCAAAACGGCGGGAGGTGTGTTACCATCGTATTCTTTCAGCAGTTTTATCTGGACCGGGAGAAGGACATCGTTGTCGATCTCTATATGGAGGGCGAGCGGATGCATTACATCATGCGTACGCCCAACCACCACACGGGAAACCTGATCCGGAACCTGGCAAATCTCTTTGACCTCGCAGCAACTCAGGATGAGAGCGGTCTGCTCGTGATCCGGGGGGAAGTCCCCTGTTATTTTGACGGGGGCAATCGTCGTATGTATATCCTGCGCCTGGGCGGGACAAAGGTTGCGAACATCTTCCCTGACGGAAGTGTTGAACTCAAGGCATCCATTCCTGCCATATCCAAAACACTGATGAGCCAGACCAAGGACTATCGTCTGGGTGTTGAGAAGACCCTGGTCAAAACTTATATCCGCAGTGAGTGCAAGTTCCATACCGATCTGCATACACATATGAACGGTAATCTGCCTCCCGAGCTTTTGATTGCACTGGGCGTGATGCACCAGATCCGCTATCCCTATTATTATATAAAAAAGCTTGGCCTGCACTGTACGCCGGAGCAGCACGAACGCCTGGAAACAGCGCGGGGAAAGGCAGAACGGGAGCTGGGCGATCTTCCGATGACCGGGAAGCACCGGGAGCGGCGAATCGATGATTTCACCTTTATCAACTTTGCCGATCTCATTCTCGGCAATCCCGCAGATGCGGCGTTTAATATTGCACGCATACGCAATTCCCTGACCATCCCGAAGGATGGGCAGGCAGTCTTTGCCGATCTGGAAAAAGTCTACCTTTACCGCTATGTTTTTACGAAAGGAACCGCTGCAGAGGAGCAGTTCCCCGCCCTCAGTACCGAGCAGATTCCCAACCGTGAAGTACGCGCCTATGCCGCGCAGATCCGGGAAGACCGGGAGGATGTGCGCTACCGACAGAACACGCTTTATCAGGATTTGCTGCTCTGGATTGCGAGAGAATATCGGCGCTATGGAATTGAGTATGCCGAGATCACGGATACTTCACTGCTCAACAAGGCGGAGTTTCCCGCCAAACTGCGGCAGATCCATGAAGTCATGCCGAATGTTACGCGGGAGACAGGGGTACTGCTGCGCTTTCTGGCCGGCATCCGCCGTACACCGCTGACCATTGTGCGCGACCGTGTGACACCCGGCGACTATCTGTCGGAGAATCTGCGCTGCCTCAGCATCGTTGCGCGTGATCCCTATGTGGCCGGTGCGGATATCATCGGTGAGGAAATCAACGACATCCTTGAACTGCACGGTGTAATCGGAGAACTGGTCAGAATCGCAGGCAAGAACACCGGTTTCGTCATCCGTATTCACGCCGGTGAGAACGACAGTCTGCGTGACAACGTAGCCAATTCCATTCGCTGTGTGAAAGATGCATTGCACGAAGGGCAGCAATTTCCAACACTGCGGATTGGCCACGGCCTCTATACCTGTGACCTGCGAAGCGCCAAAGGCGCACGCCTGCTGGAGGAACTCCGTGAGAACAAGGTCACGCTGGAGTTCCAGATCAGTTCCAACGTGAGGCTGAATAACCTCAGCAGTCTCGAGCACCATCCTCTGCGACAGTACCTTAATGCCGGGGTACGCTGTGTACAGGGCACAGATGGCGGCGCCCTGTACGGTACAAACTCCATCGATGAGGAACTCAGTCTGGAGAAACTGCTCGGCATGCGGTTTGAGGAGCTGTGCAAAATGCGCCAGAGTGAAGACGAGATCCTGGCGCGGAGCCGGCAGGCTTTTGAAGAGAAATCCGTACAGTTTCAAAGTGACTTTCCATCCGGAGACTCGGAACGTTATTACTGCGCACTCCTTGAGAAGACGGAACAGAACGCCGGTATTCTCTGGCAGGCTTCCGAGAAGACAGATACCGAAGAAGCACTGCGGGACCAACTTTCTGAACTGCCTGAGGATGGGTTCCCGATGATCATTGCGGGAGGCAGCTTCAACAACAGCAGCCACCGCAGCACGCTCAGAGCGGACGATCGGGAATTTCTGAACGCGCTTCTGGATCGAGCTGACCCCAGAAAGACTTTCTTTGTTCTCGGTCACAGCATGACCGGGCAGGAAGCCTTTCTTGCCCAGCAGGCAGCAGGCAGGTTCCGTGTCTTTGCCATCGTGCCTCGCCTGATCAGCCGGGCGGAGAAGACAAGGCTCAAAAAGGCAGGGGTCAATGTGCTGCTGAGCATTGAGAATTCTCCCATGGGTCTGTACAAGAGCTTTTCCTATGAGATTTTCAAACATAGGCCATCCGCTCTTCTCGCGTTCGACGGTAATTCGGCCGCGTTGAACCTGATCCAGGAAGCCAGGAACGGACGGGAGAAATGCCGCATCTATATTAATCCCCGCTCCCGCGGCTTGGCCGTGAAGGTCAAGACCTTGGAAGGCTATGTTCAGCCATTGCGTGATGCCGAGGCCATTCTGAAAGAGTTGGGACTTGCCAGAGATTGAAGAGAAACAACTGAGATCGGAGTCTTGTTTTCTCCCATCATGACAGCATTTTATTACGAAACTGAGGGGCGTTTTCTCCAGACGCAGCCCTCAGTCTCTTTAAATCATATTATTGTGTAAAATACCACTTGACGAGTTCTCGGCAGCGGATATAATAATCACCGCATTTTATGAAAAGCGGTGAATTCGATGCATGACTCTTCCCGTCAGCTTCGTGTCGTAAACTTGGAATACGCCCTGATCCAGGGACTCTACTGGGTCAGCTTCTGCGGCATCGTGAGTTATGCCGCTGTCTATCTTCAGGCCCGCGGGTACAGCAACACCCAGCTCGGCCAGATTCTCGCCACCGGCTACATTCTGGGGTTTCTGATCCCTCAGCTTCTGGCCGCGCTGATTGACCGCTCGGAGAAGATCACGGTATATCGATGCCAGTGGCTGCTTCTCCTGCTGCAGGTTGTTCTGGTCCTGCTGCTGCGCCAGCTCCCCGGCAGAAGCCTGGCGGTTTCGCTGCTCAACGTGCTGCTCATCGGCGTCGAAATTACCCTGAACCCCATGAACACGGAGATCAGTGTCGACCTGGGACTTCGCATCGGTCATATCAACTACGGTGCGGCCAGAGGGACCGGTTCCATCGCTTTCGCGCCGGTATCCGTTCTGATCGGTCATCTTCTGGAAAAAATCGGTCCTCAGGTTCTGCCGACGGTATTTCTCATCTGCATCGCACTGCAGGCTGCGGCACTGCTTCTGCTCTGCCTCAGTACCCGGAACATTGAAGGGGATGCGGATCTCCGCCGCCGGAACAAGTCTTCCTCCAGCAGCTTCCCGCAGTTTTATCGGGAGAACCGACGTTTCTTCGGCGTGCTCGCCGGGGTTGCACTCCTCTTCTTCACCCACAATCTGGTAAACAACTATCTGATCAACGTGGTGCGTAATGTCCACGGGGGCACCTCGGACATGGGTCTGATCAGCGGCTTCACTGCCGTCATGGAGATCCCCATGATGTTCCTGTATGACCGGCTGCTCCGCCGCTTCAGTTGTGCCTCCACAGTCCGTTTTGCGTCCTCGATGTTTGTGCTCAAGGCGCTGGCCATTGCGCTGGCACCCAGTATGGGCGGCCTGTATGCGGCCAATGTTCTTCAGCTCGTCTCCTTCGCCATGATCACCCCGGCGATGGTCCAGTATGTCATTCTGAACATTGATCCCAAGGATTCTGCCAAGGGCCAGGCGCTCGCCTTCGGAATGGTGACGCTGGGGAATATCCTCTCCAGCGCCATCGGCGGCCCGCTCTACGACGCGCTGCCGGTACGTTCGGTTCTCCTGGTCGGCACAGCCGCCGCCCTCGCAGGCGCTGCTTTTTGCCATGTGTTCTCCCGCCCTGCTGCAAATTCTGCGTCCATCAGGGCATAAGCACTGCAGGGCCATCACAGTTCTTCCATCTGCTGTAAAACCTCCCGCAGGTTACGGAATTCCGTTTCCTGCGGGAGGTTTTCTGTTTTGTCACGGCAGACGGGCACCGGAAATCAGGACGCTGCGCTCTGCTTCATCCGGAGACTGTCCCGCACGGATCAGGTCTTCCCGTTCCGTTTTGTGCCGATCATACAGTTCTTCGGCAATCTCTCTGCCGAACTCTGTCAGGTGCACGACGCTCTCCACGCTGGTCGTCAAGAGGTTGTTATTCTCCAGCTGCCGGAGCTTAGTGCGAACCGAAGCACTGTTCCTTCCCAGAAACTGCGCGATATCAATCACCCGCACACAATAATAGCGTCTGGAGAGAATCAGGATCGCTTCGGGGATTTCGTCCGCCCGCTCCTTTTCCAGCCAATGCAGTGCCTGGTTACGCGACAGACGTCTGCGTTGTCCGCAGCTTTCTTTCGCTTCGTCCTCATCCGGCTGGCCGACCAGTTCGTGATAACTTTTGCCCCGGCGGACGGTCTCGTGCATGGCTTCCCTTGCCAGTTTTTCGCCGGCCTCGGTGAGATGGATCAGATGCTCGTTATCCATGGTGAGATATCCCGCCTCCGCCAGCATCTGCAGTGAGACGGAAACTGTGGGGCGACTCAGTTTCAGCTCTCTTGCCACATATGCTCCGCGTACCGGTCCGAATGCCGAAAGCAGATAAATTGCGGTCAGATATTCTTTTGTCTTCTGTTCGCGCACACTACATCATCTCCGTCCCTAAGTCCTCTTTTCGTTCAGGTTATGGTGCTCAGCTGTCCCCCGTCCATCCGGAAGGCTGCGTCCGCGATGTCCAGAGCATCACTTTCATGGCTGACGATCAGGACCGCTGCACCCTCTTCAGCTGCTTTCCGAAAGCAGCCGAATACCAGCCGGGTGTTTTCGTCGTCCAGATCTCCGGTGGGTTCATCAGCCAGAATCACCGGCGGACGCATACAGAGCGTCCGGGCGATGGCTGTTCTTCGCAGTTCCCCGCCGGAGAGCTCTGCCGCCCGTGAATCGGCCAGGCCTTCGATGCGCAGGGTTTCCATCCAGCGCGTTGCCTCTTCGGATCGGTCTTCTGTCCCGTAGAGGGACGAAGGCAAAAGGATGTTTTCCCTCACCGTCAGTATGTCGAGGACGCTCCGTGCCTGCGGAACAACGCCGACGGACGCATTCCGGAGTTTTGAGAGCTCCCGGTCCGGTAAACGATACAGATCTGTCTCCCCCAGCAGCACTCTCCCCTCCGTCGGCGTCAGCAGCCCGGAGAGCATGTGCAGCAGTGTCGTCTTCCCCGAACCGCTTCTTCCGCACAGGACGGTCACGGTTCCGGGACTCAGCGTCAGGCTCAGGGGTTTCACGGCGTAGAAGTGATTGGCTTCGCCGGATTTGCGGAAGTACCGCTTGCTGATCTGTTCAGCAGATAAGACCATCTCAGTTTCCCTCCCGCAATACCGTGCCCGGGTCAACCCGGCTCAGCCGGAACGATGCCCAGGAGGAAGCCAGCGAGCCCACCACTACGGTACCCGCCAGAGCCCCCAGGGCCAGCGCGAGGATCGTCCCGGCAGCAGGTCTCAGATACGGAAGTCCCAGGTTCGTCTCGATCAGCGTCGTGAACGGAAAGACCAGCATCGACGCCGTCAGCACGCCGAGCACCCCGCCCGCCAGACTGCAGAGGGCCGATTCCTTCAGGATCATACCTCCCAGCATCGCACGGGAGGTGCCCAGCAGGCGCAGCACTGCGAATTCTCTCTTCCGCTCATTGGCGATCATCACGAACGCCACCACCAGGATCACCAGTGCCAGCAGCCAGACCGCACCAATCAGCGTTGTCACCGTGCCCGAGATCGCTGACAGGCTGTCAGAGACATCGGTCAGCATACTTTTGGTCCGAACCGCACTGCACTTTCTGGTGTGGCCCTGGATCCTGCTGTTGACCTGCCCGATATCGTAGCCGTCTTTCACCCTGACATAGATGGCCGAGATCTGATCGTCCGCCCCGTCACTGCTGACCTTGTGGGAGACGCCCTTTTTCTCTGCCGCTGCGAGAAGCGTTTTCATGGTGCTGAGATTGCAGTAGACCGCGGTGTCCAGTCCGGTCCCGGTCGCCGCGAGACGTCCGACTACCTTACAGCGCTCACCATAGATCCGGATGATTTCGCCCACGCCGGCTTCCACCTTGCAGCCCACCACCACGTCAAGATCGCCGAGTTCTCTTGTATAGCTCTGTTCGATCCATGGCCGGACGAAGAAATCCGTCTCCGGGTCAAACCCGATGACCTGGATCTTTACCGAGCAGCAGTCCGCCTTCAG
>CAZMXF010000113.1:0-7634 GCA_964570015.1 uncultured Oscillospiraceae bacterium
CCGCGCTCACGCTCCAGGTCGTTGGAGTCCATTACGCGGTCCACAATTTCCTGATTCTCACGATAGACGCCCGACTGCTTCAGCATCTCATCCACGAGCGTGGTCTTGCCGTGGTCGACGTGGGCAATAATGGCGACGTTTCTAAGCTTGTCCATTGGAATCCTCTCCTTTTTTCATACGAAAAAAGATTTTAACATTCCTTTGGTTAAATTGCAATAGGAAAGCGCCTGTTTTTCGTATAAAATCACGAAAAAACAAGCTGCCTCGCCGGTTCGGCGTGCAGCCTGTCTATCTTCTAAAGACTCGTGTTTTACTTTTCCCACAAATAAACCGGGATCACGAGTTCCATTCCGTAGCATTTTACGGTCAGCTCATTTTTCCCTGTCGGCTTCAGCGGTGTGAAAGCACAGCTCAAGCTGTCGTCCCCCACGCTCAGATTCGCCGATTCCGGGTCTGAGAAACTCCAGTAGACCGGTGGGTGAGGCAGCTTCGGCTCCAGCTCCACTGTCATCTTGAGGGCCCTATCTCCCACATACATGGTGAAGCCGTCGGCGCCGAGCTCTCCTCCTGCCGCATAGAGCCGAATCGAGCTGACGGTCGGAGTGATCGTCGGCCCCGGGGTACGTGCCGGAACGACAATGACCTTCGAAGTTGGCTCCGGGGTAACTACGGGTTTATCCGTAAACTTTGTGACAAAGATTCCGGCAGTCAGGGACAGAATGATCAGGAGCGCGCCTATGGACGCAGGAAGGATCGCGTGCTTATTCCATCTCGGTCTCTTGTCCATCGCGGGATCCCCCTTCCGTTTTCTCCTATATTACCACAGAAAAGCGGCTGCAGGCAACAGGAAACTGCCCGATTGGGAACGCATTTTACCTGATCAGGCTCTCAAGGGTCTGGAAGAGATTCTCCGGTTCCACGGGCTTGCTCAGATGTGCGTCCAGTCCGGCCTGCATACTCCGCTGTACATCCTCATCGAAGGCATTGGCTGTCAGCGCGATAATGGGAATCGTTCCGGAATCTGCCCTGCCGGAAGCTCGGATCGCCTTTGTCGCTTCAAGGCCGTCCATTTCCGGCATCCGCATATCCATGAGAATGGCATCGTAATAGCCAGCTTCATGGCTGCAGTACATGTCCACGGCAATTCTGCCGTTTTCGGCATGTTCGACCAGCATTTCGCGCATGGAGAGAACCATCATCATGATTTCCGCATTGACCATGACGTCCTCTGCCAGCAGAATGCGCCGGCCCTTCAAATCTGCGGTTTCGCCGGCAAGCTTCGCGTTTTTCTTCTTGAACGCCTCACGGAACTCATCCATCACCGTACCGGCAAAAAGCGGCTTGGCCGCAAAGGTATCAACCCCCGCCGCTCTCGCTTCCTCTTCAACCTCCTGCCAATCATAGGAGGTCAGAATGATGATCGGTGTGTTTGGACCGACGATGGCCCGAATCTGTCTCGTCGTTTCCACGCCGTCCATCTCCGGCATTTTCCAGCCCACGAGAATCAGATTGTAGTCTTCCCGGCGGGCATGACGCATCTTCACCATTTCCACAGCTTCTATGCCGGAGGTCACTATCTCGCAGCTGATACCGATCTGTCCCAGGACGACTTCTGCGTGCTCGCAGGCAATGCGGTCGTCGTCAATGACAAGGACGCTCATTTCATGGGGGCGAAGTTCAAAATCATTCCCTTTCGCAATTCTGTGATCAGCCTGTGTCAGGGTAACGGTCACAACGAAAGTGGTTCCCTTTCCTTTTTCGCTGTCCACTTTGATGGTACCGTTCATCAGCTCCACGATGCTCTTGGTGATCGGCATTCCGAGGCCGGTGCTGCCGTACCTGTTTGTGCTGGAGGAGTCCTCCTGTGTAAAGGCATCAAAGAGCTTCGGGAGAAATTCCTTGCTCATCCCGATGCCCGTATCCTTGATTGTGAAGCGCAGTGTCGCTTTTTTGTCCATTCTGGCGATATCTTCAATGGAGAAGAGCACACTGCCGCCTTCCGGCGTAAACTTCACGGCATTGCCCAGGATGTTGACCATCACCTGGCGAAGCTTCATATCATCGCCGATATAGTATTCGTCGATCTGTCCCTTCGTGCGGCACTCATAGTTCAGTCCTTTATCCCTGCACTGGCCGCTGATCATGGTGTTCACCTGCTCCAGCATCTTGGAGAACGAGAACTCCTCGTTCCTGATTGTCAGACGTCCGGACTCAATCCGGCTCATATCCAGGATATCGTTGATAATGCTGAGCAGGTGATGCGCCGAGGTTCCGATCTTTTCCAGATGCTCCCTCGTTTGTGAAGAGATGGTCGGATCATTGAGCGCAATATTGTCCAGGCCGATGATGGCATTCATCGGAGTACGTATCTCATGGCTCATATTGGACAGGAACGCGGTCTTGGCTTTGTTTGCCGCTTCCGCTGCAGTCAGGGCCTCATGAAGAGCCTGGTTTTGCTCCATGGTCTTGCGTGTCTCCAGATCCACATCCACAAAGCAGGCGCCGACCGCATGGACCAAGTGATCCCCGCGATCCTCGGGATGGCGCACGCCGGCGAAGCGGACCTCTTCCCAGAGATCTCTGTCATGCCGGTGGACCATATAACGATACGCAATGACACGCTGCTCCGAAAGGCGGGCTTTGATATTCTCAGGCTGAATGAACTGCAGGAATTCCTCCAGGTATTCCTCCCGGATGTTCTGGCGGGCATAGGCGGTCACAGAAGCCAGATACGGGAATCTCTCTCCTACCTGAAAGCTTTTTTCCAGGTCTTCATGGGCCTGATAGCAGACGCCTTCATCTTTGTCCATGTCAAGATAATAGACGCTCCAGTAGTCCGAGGCAAGCGCCGTAATCAGGCGGTGCTGTTCTTCCTGATGCTGTTTCTGTGAGAGAAGCTCCTGCTGAAGCGCAAGCTGACGCTCCATCTCCTCCCGCTTGACGCGGTTTTCTGTGTCAATGGTTTCCTTCTCCAGTGCCAGCTTCGCATTCTGCCGCTCCTGACGGAGAATGAAAGCGAACATCAGCATCAGCACCAAAACCGTCAGTGCCGTCTGCATCATGCTCCGCCGGATAATACCGGTGGAAACGGAACTGATCTGATCGCTGATTACACTTTCACGAATCAGGTAAGTCAGGAACCAGTCGGTATCTGTCACCGGAACATAGGTGAGGGTTTCGCGGATTCCGTTGTAGGTAAAGCTTACAACGCCTCTGTTGCCCTCAGAGAAATCCCGCAAGACATCAGCGTAGGAATAGCCGGGCTCATATTCCGCATGCTCCAGGGCCTCCAGAAGGTTGTCTTCCATCGCCAGACCGCCCAGCACGGTGTTGGTGAGGGCAATGCCGCTGCCTGTGTACATATTGCAGAAGGTTGCTCCATTCTTCTGGGCATCCATGGAGACGCCGGAGAGCATCTCCTTCATGTCGATCTCCATGAAGCAGACGACAAGCTCCCTGCCCTGGAAGGTCATCTTGACCGGAACGGCAATAATCACCTTTTTGTCTTCGCTCTCCAGGTTCTTGATGGAGATTTCCGGTCCGGCCAGCGAATGATAATCGAAGCGATACTGGTCGATGTCCGTCTGGATTCCCTGCGCGGTATAGATCCGGCCGTCCGTGTCGACAAATGCAAATCTTTCCAGGACAAAGAGCTGCTTCATTTTCGCCTGGTATGCCTGCAGGTGCGCAGAATCGCTAAGGTCATCCTCTGTCATCAGTTCCAGCGCTGTATGGATGACGTTAATTTTATCCTGCATATTTTCAGCCACAACCTGCTCACGCCGACCGGCCAGCTCGTCCAGATACAGCAGGCTGACCGAGCGCACGGCCGTTTCCGTATCGGCTTTTGCGCTTCGTCCTACCCAGATTGTTCCGAACATCAGGATCAGCACCAGCGCGATCCCGCCGATCAGCGCTACATGGGTGATTCTGTCCTTACGACTCTCCATAATTACTCTGCCCCCTGCAAGTCCCGATAGTTTCCTGCTGCATGCATGTCCGGATCCGAAGAACGCTCCGCGCTGCCGTCCGTCTCCCAAGACACGACAGTCCCGATCATTTCACGTGCAAAATGATGGAGACGGCAACAATTCCGATCACAATGATGACGGCAAAGACAATGCCGGCTCGTTTCATCGTGGCAGCCCGCTGCTTCTTCATCTCTTCCTGTTCACGCCGTATTTTCTCCCGACGGGCTTTGGCTCTCTCCTTTGCGGCCTTTGCATTTTTCTCTGCATTTCTGGCAGCATTGGAATAGAATTTTCTGGCGTCGCCGATCGTATCGTTGTGGACTTCTTCCACAAATTCCCTGACCGGATTGAGTATTTCATTCCATTCGGATTTATTCATCGTTTCTGCTCTTTTCCCGTGCCCGGCAGCTCCGTCATCCTGTTCTTCTCTCATCTCTCGGGCGCGCGGACGATTTGTCTCTATTTTTTCATTATTTTGTAAACATTTTCGACAGAGTTTTGAACGGGTTCGCTCTTTTCACAAAAGAATTACACTCAGATTATATCAGAATCAATCGCATGGTGCAACAGGTTCCTGAAACAGCAACTCTGTTCGGATTATTGCAAGTCTCCTGCAGCTGCCTGCGGTACCGGTGAGATGTTTCACAGACTCGATCCCGCTTCCGTCATAAGATTCTGTGCTCCGGTGTTTTCCCGGTGAGCAGCAGGCTGATTTCATTCTCATTCAGCGAGATTCCGATGACAATTACTGCGCTCCGGGTCTCCGGTTCTTTCTCTGTCTTCATGCTCTGTGCCGTGGCATTCAGCTGATACCATTGCGCTCCCTCGTGGAAAAAGCCCTTAACCCGCAGGATTCTTCCGTAGCGGGGATCCGAAAAGAGCTTCTCCACCCGTTCTTTCAGGGCGTCTCCTTCCAAAGGAAGATCCAGGAAGGACAGCGACTGGAATTCTGTCTGAGTGCCCGCAATGGTCTTCACATACTCCGGCATCCGATAACCGCAGTGCATCAGGGCGGCAAAATCATCATCCGTGAGCTCTTCCCAATTTTTTATGAGGAATCGGTCATCCGGTGTGCGCTCACATCGGATGCGCTCTTCCGCCTTTCTCAGATGGAGAATCGTTTTCTCGATTTCTCCCCGGCTTGCCAGCTGTACTTTGCTGAGCAGAACGCTCCCCGCACATGCGGCCTGAGAGGCGAGGAAGAAATCCTCTTCCTCCGAGGTGTTGTCCTCTGTCTTTGCGTCCACAACGGCGATCACGCTGCCGATTTCATACTGAGAGTCAAGCGGCGATTCCTGCAGTGAATCGAAGAATTCATCCATATCAAATACGCCGGACGGTTCGATGATGACTCTGTCGTAACCGCCCATGGCCATGGCAATCAGCTTAGTCCGGAATCTTCTCCGATGGCAGTCCGCATCACAGCTTCCGGCAAGTGTCTCCAGTTCACATTGCTCTCCTCGGAGTCCGTTCAGAAGAGGCAAATCCACATTCATTGCCCCGTGGTCATAGACAAGGATTCCGATTCTCAGGCCCTGTGCCATCAGGTATTCCGCATAGCGGAGAAGGAACGTCGTCTTGCCCGCACCGAGAAATCCGGTAATCAGATCAATTTTCATTCATACACCACTTCTGCACACTCCGGCAAACGCCGGAAGAACAAAAATATATCATGATTCACTGCAGGGGGGTGCTGGCAGTTCTGACAATGGTATAGGGCGGCGCAAATTCCGGAATCTGCATTCTGAAGAGCATTTCCGCATGACGGGTATCGGGGATCTGCTCGCCGCTTTCATCCCAAAGCGCTTCTGCGGTAAAGGGAATCCCTTCCGTCCCCGGAAGCAGAAGCTCCAGCCGGTCACCCGGCTTTATCTTGTTGCGCTGTTTTAACAGCGCCATCCGGTTTTCATCGCAGGCGGCAACAACTGCCACAACTTCCGCCGTGGAGTGATAGAGCGAATCCGGATAATACTGCTGCGGCTGCCCATAGTAGAACCCGGTACAGTATGGACGGTGACTGACGGCGTCGCACTCCCGAACCGCGCCGAGGGGCGGCGTTTCGCCCCTCCCAAGGGCATCCAGAGCCATACGATAGGCATTTGTGACTGTTCCGGTATAGTATGCCGACTTCATTCTTCCCTCTATTTTGAAACTGTCAACGCCGGCCTCCCGGAGGTCTGCCAGATGCTCAATCATACACAGGTCTTCGGAGTTCAGAATATAGGTGCCCCCGCTCTCGGAGATTTCCATGTATTTTCCCGGGCGGGTTTCCTCCACGAGATGGTATTTCCATCTGCAGGGCTGGGCACATTCCCCGTGGTTTGAATCTCTACCCGTCAGATAGTTGGACAGCAGACATCTTCCGGAGAAGGAAACACACATGGCACCGTGGACAAACGCTTCGATCCGAAGCTTTGAAGGACAGTGTTCACGAATCCCGCGGATTTCCTCAAGGCTGCACTCTCTGGCAAGAACCACCGTATCCGCGCCGAGGTCATACAGATAAGAAGCGGTTGCACTGTTCAGCACTCCAAACTGCGTACTGACATGTCTCGCACATCTCGGTGCATAGCGCTCTGCCAGCCGAAGAAGGCCAAGATCCGCCAGAATCAGCGCATCGGCCCCCAGCTCCTGCAGGAAAGAAAAGTAGTCCGAAACCAGTTCCAGTTCCTTCTCCCGAAGAAGTGCGTTGCAGGCAATATACACCTTTTTTCCCTGTTCATGGATCAGTCGTATTGCCCGCTCAAGATCCGCATCCTGAAAACTGACCGACTTTGCACGCATGCCAAAGAGTCTGCCCGCCAGATATACGGCATCCGCCCCGTAGAGGAGCGCCGTTTGAACCCGATCCAGGTCCCCCGCCGGGGACAGCAGTTCCGGTAGATTCATGTTTCCCTCCAGATATCGGTGTTGATTCGATCCGGCGTGCTGTCGCAGAAAAAGATTCCGCCGGAAGAAAGTATCTCACAGGCTGATCATACATGATTATACGCGGCAGGTCAATGCATAAATCGTATGTATTACCTACTGCTGCCGCGTTTTCGAACTTTTGCAAACAAATACGGAAAAGGGATGCAATAAGGCGAAATATTAAGTCTATACAATATGATTCACGCGTGTTATAATGTACTAAACTATATCTTTCTATCGATTCAGATGTTTGAACACCGGCAATCATGCTTTAGCTTTTGTGGGAGATCAGAGAATGAAAAAGATCGTCATTTTTATCAACGCGATTATCATGGCAGCCATACTGGCCTTCGTTGTTCTCTACTCCAGATTTGAAAGCAGGGAATCCTTCCGGAGGCAGATCGATCACTTCGAAAACACAACGGTCGGCCTGGAGCAAGTGACAGAGAATTATCTGGAAGGTGAGCAGCGGATTTGCGATGTATGGGCACGCTATATCAACAGCAGGAATATGACGATGGAAGAGGCAGCCGATTTTATCCGTGCCTCGCATGTGCTTGCGAACACTTCGGCTCATCTGATTTCTCTTGACTCTCTCACGGGCCTTTCTACGCTCCCGAAGCAGGGCACTGCGGATGACTATGCTGTTTCGTACCAACGGACGGCTCTCCTGGAGGACGTGGACTGGATTGATGAACTCGGGGAGGCAATCAATGTTTCCCGCGCTTACACCAACCCGATGAACGGCGAACA
>CAZMXF010000114.1:0-7480 GCA_964570015.1 uncultured Oscillospiraceae bacterium
TGTGCGCCTCCATGACACCGCCTGTGACGACGATGGCGCTCATCTCTTTCAGCCGCCCGATACTCATCAGCATGGCGGGCATGGACTTGTCGCAGCTGGCAATGAACACGCCGCCGTCAAAGCCGGTGGCATTGGCCTGCGCCTCCACCAGATTGACGATCGCGTCCCGGTGCGGCAGAGAATAATTGATTCCGTCATGTCCCTGGGCGATCCCGTCGCACATGTCGGTCGCAAAATAGCGCGCGGCTTTGCCGCCGCTCTCATTGACACCCTGCACAGCCTCCTCGACAAAGCGGTTCAGATGCGCGGAACCCGGGTGGCTGTCGCCGAAGGTGCTCTCCACCATAATCTGGGGCTTGTCCAGGTCTTCGACCCTCCAGCCCATTCCCATCCGGAGAGGATCCATCTCCGGAGCAAGTTTTCGTACTTCCTGACTTTTCAGCATACTTTTCGCCTGCAGCTTTTCAGACCCGACGATTTACCGGCTCGCGTCCTTCCAGTGCGTCGATGATCTGCTGTGCGGTCATAATGCCGCAGTTTTCGAGGTTTTCATACGTTTCAGCGCCGTTGTGCGACGTGGCGATGACGTTGGAGAGCGTCAGCAGCGGAGTGTTCTCCGGCGTAGCAGGCTCATGGACGAATACATCCGAAGCGAAAAAGCCGACCTGTCCGTTGGTCAGTGCGTCATACATGGCCGCTTCATCCACGACCTCACCGCGGGCATCCGTGACGAAGATCACGCCCGGTTTCACCAGCTTTAGACTCTCCCGGTTGATCATATTCTCGGTATCCGGCAGCAGCGGCACCAGAATAAAAATAATATCACTCTGGGACATTACCTCTTCAAAGCTTCCAAAGGTAACATGATACCTCTCCGCCACTTCGTGGTTTGGAAAAACATCATAAGCCAGTACTTTGCAGTCGAAGCCGGTCAGTTTTTTCGCCACCAGCTGTCCGATGGCTCCAAAGCCCAGAATGCCTACTGTTGCACCTGCTACTTCATGGAAGGTCAGGTTTTTCCATAAGCCCTGTTTGGTCATGTCATTCAGGTGGACCAGGTCTCGCACCGCTCCCAGCATCAGCGCCATTACATGCTCCGCCACCGCGTTGGCGTTTACACCAGGGCAGTTGGTGACCATGATCCCATGGCGTTTGGCAGCTTCGGTATCCACTGAATTCATGCCGGTGCCGTAGCGCGCCAGAATCTTTACTTTCGGCGCGGCGCTCATCGCCTCTTCGCCCCAGGGCTCGCAGTTGGCGATACAGCCGTCGATATCGCCGACCATCGGCAGCAGCTCCTCGAGATAATAATCCCGATCCAGATCCGTACACACGACCTCATAGCCCTGATCCAGCAGCATCTGATAGCCGGTTGGACTGAACTTTTTATATGCGGGTTTGGCAACCAGTACTTTTTTCTTCATACCCTGTTTTCTCCTACTTGAAATCCTGCCCTGCGGTATTTTGCAGGCAAAAACCGCATCTTACATCAGAGAGGCAACGTGTAACTGTTTTTTGACACAGATTTTCTCCAGCACGGCGAGAACACCTTTCCCGGTTTCGAGAAACTCTTCTTCCGGCAGGAATACTTTTTCGATGTCGTCGGTAAACGGTCCGCCCCACTGAAGCTCACCCTTCCGCTTCGGAACGACATGTACATGAAAATGAGAAACGAGATCCCCGTAAATTGCACAGTTGATCTTATCGGCATGGGCATATTCCGAAACTGCCTCAGCTACCGCGGAAACCTCCGCAAAAAAGCCCGCGCGCTGCTCATCGCTCAGCTGCCAGATCTCATCCTTGTGTTCCTTCAGTGCGACGACACAGCGGCCGCGGTGTTTCTGGTCCCGGAAAAGAAACACGTCTGAAAATGTCATCTCCGCCAGCGGGGTCATGAGCTCCGCCTGCCGCTCATCTTTTTTGCAGTAGAAGCAGTCCATCTTTTATTTGACCAGATAGCCGCCGTCGCAGGGGATCACCGCTCCGTTGATATAGTCGGATGCGTGGGAACTGAGGAAGATCGCCAGCCCCTTCACATCATCGGGCGTTCCCCAGCGATGCGCCGGAATACGATCGGTGATTTCTTTGTAACGGGGATTGTTGGGATCTGTCAGCGCGGTGTTCATCTCGGTATCCATATATCCGGGAGCAATGCAGTTGATGTTGATGCCCTTGCCGGCGAGCTCGTTTGTCATGCCCTTGCTGAACTGTGCGACGCCGCCCTTTGAAGCCGCATAGGCCGGAACCGTGAAGCCGCCGAAAAAGCTGAGCATGGAGGCAAAGTTGATGATCTTTCCATAGGGCTGCTCTTTCTTCAGATACTCTTTTGCCGCGAGCTGGCTGAGCTCAAAGGGTGCTGTCATGTTGACTTCGATCACATCGTTCCAGTCCTCCAGCGGGAATTCCTCGCAGGGGTGACGGCGCTGAATGCCGGCTGCGTTGACGATGATATCCAGTCCTCCCAGAAGCTCTACTGCTTTCTGGAAGCCGGCCACGCGCTCTTCATGGCAGGCCACATTGACCTTCAGCCCCTGGCAGTCATAACCCTTGGCGCGGAAATCGGCCGCAACCGCTTCCACCTTTGCGCTGGTACCGAAAATGACGACTCTTGCACCGGCTTCCAGCAGCCCCTCGGCCACGCCGTGTCCGAGACCGCGGGTACCGCCCGTGACGATTGCTCTCCAGCCTTTGATATCAAACAGATTCATTTTTCTTCTCCTATCTTTTATCTTTCAGAATTAAAGGATTCCAGTGCGGGATCGAGGATTGCAAGATCATATCTTCTGCTGGAATGGCGCAGCGCACCAAGGCACCAAAGATATGAGTTTCTGGTGCCGGGCGAGGCCACCGTCGGGTGATAACCCACGGGAGCCTGAACCATGGTACCGGAATGAACCGTATGGGTGACGATGTCCTCCACTTCTCCGGATTTCAGATAGCTGATGTGGAAACCGAAGTGCGGTAGCGGCATGCCGAAATAGCAGTAAATCTCTTCGAGATCCTTTTCATGCTGATGCGGCGGCCAGCTGGTCCAAGAGCCTTCTCCGCCCCAGGTCAGGCCGCAGATCAGGCGGGAAGCCTCGTCCTTGTCTGAGAGGGTCATGAATACTTCCCTCTGGCCGATCCCTTTTCCATGGATCTGATGAATGTCTCCAACCGGTGCATCCGGTTCAAAGGCCCGGAAGAAAGGCTTGCCATAGCCCTCGCAGACTGCGGCGGCGATGTAGAAGATGCTGTCCTTCACGGCAGTAATGATGACTTCGCTGTTTCCCGGGATATAGAAGGCGTCAAACTGTTTCATCTGCCGGTCAAAAGCGGGATGCCCGGAGAGCTTTGCCTCGCCTTCGATCAGAACCGGATGCATCTCCAGGGTTCCGGACTGCAGTGTATGGGAACTGCCGGCCGGAAGGTTCAGCCGGAAGATCTGTGTCTCCTGGCATGCGCACTTGTCCGGGGTAATTACCGCGTGAAACCCGGGTTCCTCGGGAGACTGGACGCTCCAGCTCTCCATATATTTTTTGTTTTCAAGATTCTGCATCTCATACCCTCCCTTACAGCAGGAACAAACTCAGTTTCGGAATCAGCACGACGAGGAAGAAGAAGCCAACATAGCCGATAAAGAACGGCCATTGTCCATGAACGATTTTTCCCATCGGAAGCTTCGTGACCGAGGCCGCCGAGAAGATGTTGACCGCAACCGGCGGCGTCATGGTTCCGACGACGTTGGCGATGGACACGATCATACCGAAGTGGATCACGTTGATGCCCAGCGCCTGAGCAATCGGCCAGAGCACCGGGACCAGCAGGACCGCAGTCGCAATTCCTTCCAGGAAGGTGCCGAAAATCAGGAGAATAATGGCAACCAGCAGGCAGAACATGGACGGAGACAGGTTCATATTGACGACGAAATTGACAAGCTTGGCAGAAATGCCCGCATAGGCAAACAGCCACGCAAATGCCGTTGACGTCGCGATGATAAAGAGCGTCATGGCTGAGCTCTTCGCCGATTCAATGAAAATGTTGAACAGGTCGGAGAAGTGCAGTTCCCTATAGATAAAGAGGCCCGCGATCAGCGACCAGACAACTGCGATGGCCGAGGATTCCGTCGCAGTGAGGATTCCCGAGTAGATTCCTCCGAGGATGATAATCGGAAGCATCAGAGCCGGAATCGCTTTCAGAAAGTCAACCAGGAAGGTCTTGAGGTTAAAGTGAATCTCATCCTTCGGCCAGCGCTCTTTGTGGGCGAAGATAATGACCACAAGGACCAGTACCGCGGTAATGCCGATGCCGATGCCCATGCCGGCCTTGAACATATCGCCGACGGAAGCGCCGGTCATAGTCGCATAAACCACCATGATGATGCTTGGGGGAATGATGGGGCCGAGGCCGCCGGAAACCACGAGCAATCCCGCCGTTCTGTCCTCCGGATAGCCCATCTTGCCCATCTCGCCGAACAGGATCGTGCCGATGGCGATGACCGTCGCGGGTGCGGATCCGGAGAGCGCCGCAAAAAAGGCGCAGGCAAGAACAAGCGTAATCGCCATTCCGCCCCGGACGCCGCCGACAATCGACCTTGCAAAATCACAGATTCTCCGGGAGATACCACCCTTTGTCATGAGGTTGCCGGCAAGAACAAAGAACGCGATCGCCATGATGGAGGTCGAATCCAGACCGCCGAATATCCTCTGCGCCACGGTGTTGACCTTGACCGTGATCTCCGGATCGAAGACAATCGCAGCGGTGGTCGATACGCCGAGGGAGAGCGAAATGGGAACACCGATGATCAGGAGAAGTGCAAAGCCGGCGAACATGATGATTCCTGCCATTTCTTATTCCTCCTTCTCTTCCGCTTTGTTGAAGTCCAGGCACTGTTTGATCAGATATCCGCTCTGGACAATCGTGATCAGACCGAAACCGAGGACCAGCGCAAAGTATGGGATATACATCGGTATTCCAAGGCCCGGCGAGGTCTGGCCGATTTTTGCCTGCTTCATGACCATCGCCCAGCCGGATTTGGTCATCACGGCTGCGAAAATAATCACGATCAGCCGCGCAATGACCCTGATGATTTTTCTCGCTTCCTCGGGCAGCTTATCCACGACCCCCTGAATGGAAATCTGTGTTCCGTCCCGGAGGCCCAGCTCCGTGCCCAGCAGGACCATGTATACCATGGAATACTTTGCAGCTTCCTCAAAGCCGGAAACCGGGATACGAAAAACATTCCGGTTAACGACCTGAATGAAGCACGCGAGAACCATGATGGCAAATGCGATCACGATGATCCATTTTTCAAGCGTCTGCAGATATTGCAGTGTTTTCTTCATTGTGCATTCCTCACATAAAGTACTTAAAAAGAGACGGGAGATACCCGTTGGGGTCGCTCCCGTTTATGATTCTTTGCCTGCTGATCTTATGCGACGCTTGCGACAGCCTCGTCAACAGCAGCCTGCCAGTCAGCATCAAAGGTGAAGCCCTTCTCTGCGGCCTTTGCCTGATAGGCGGCCTGAAGCTCTGCTACATCGATGTCATAGAAGCTGACACCCAGGTCTTTCAGCTTTTCCACTGCGTCCGCATTTGCCTCGTTGAGGAGGTTGCGCTCGTACTCAACACCTTCCTGAACGGCAGCGAGGAACGGCTCACGGAGATCTTCGGGGATCCGCTCCCATGCGTCGTCGCTCATGCAGAGGAGGATGTACACAAATGCATGCTGCGTGTAGGTGACGTTCTTGGTCACTTCATAGTAGCCGGAGTTGAGGCAGTTGGATGTGGCATTCTCACAGGCATCAATGGTACCGGTCTGCAGTGCGGGGAACACGTCGTTGTAGTTCATGGCGATGGGCATGGCCCCGAAGGCCTCGAATGCCGCCTGATGATACTTGTTCTCCATGGTGCGGATGGTGACGCCCTTGAAGTCTTCCATGGACTTGATGGGCTTTGTCGAGAAGGTGTTCCGGAATCCGGACTCTTCAAAGCCGATGACATGCAGGCCGATGGCCTCTGCCTTTGCCTTGATCAGTTCGCCGAGACGTCCGTCAACGGCAGCATGGGCTTCGTCGGCATTCTTCCAGAGGTAGGCTTGGTCAAGAATTCCCATCTCAGGGATGAAGTTGGTCAGAACGGAGTTTGCGCAGGTCGCGATGTCGAGGCTGTTGTCCATGGCCAGCTCGATGGTATCGCGCTCGCCGCCCAGAGAACCGCCGGACAGAACTTCGATCTGGATCTTGCCGTCCGTTGCTTCGCTCACGAGTTCTGCAATCTTCAGACCACCCTGGACATACGGTGCGGTTTCAGGATCTACGAAATGCATCTTCAGTTTGATGACATCGTCTGCAGATGCGGATACTGCACACAGAGAGAAGACCATGCACAGTACCAGAATGCTTGCCAATACTTTTTTCATGCCTTTTCCTCCATTTTTGCGGGAAGACCGCAGATTTTGATAGCACATGCGACGTATGACGTCGTGCTTCATACAAAAGAATAACACTGTCTGACCTCCGTTGTCAACAGTGTTATTCTTTCTGCTTCTAATTTTGTATACATTCCTAAATAGAGGGAGCGTAATTTGTGCACTTTTACCCGTTCACAGCTTCCGACTCCAACCCCATTTTTTCAAGACGGTTGATACACCAGAGATTGGACTTCAGATGATCCAGCATTCCCTGCCTTGCAGCCTCAGGGTCGTTTGAGCAGATGGCGTCTGTGATGACCCGATGGTATTGCAGTGTGTTTTCGATAGGCTCCTTTTCACGGATGCGTGTAAACAGGTCTATCCCATAGGTAATGATGGGGATAATTTCCGGAAGAACGTCATTATGGGTGCATTTTGCAATGTACTGGTGAAGCGCAACGTCTGTCTCTCCGTGGTCCGCTCCTGTACTGATCATTTCTTCTACTGCAGTGCAGCGCCTCCGCAGCTCGTCCTTCTCTTCCTCCTGAATCCGCTCTGCCGCCATCGCTGCAATCCACGGTTCGATCTGGACCCGGATTTCATACAGATCCTTGGCAAGGCGGAGCTTGTCCTTTACATATTCAAATCCCAAAGGGTCATCTATTTTCCCCAGCTCTTCTGTTACATAAGTCCCTTTGCCGCGCCGGATTTCCAGACAGTTACGGGCGACCAGAAGCTTTACCGCCTCCCGGATGGTACCCCGGCCGACATTCAGGTTCTCGGCAAGTTCAAATTCGTTGGGGAGCTTATCCCCGACACCGATGTTCTGTTCCTTGATCAGATTACTGATCTGTTGTGCAACTCTCTCAGAGAGCGGACCGTCATTTTTTTGTTGCACCGTCTTGAACATAGATTCCATGCTGACTGTCTCCTCTCATACGTATGACATCGTACAATATTATATAGTACTGTGCCGAATTAATCAAGTGACGGTACACCAAGATCTTAAAAAACTGCAGCGGGCATCTTTTCAGGAAGTGCTCGCTGCAGCTCTGTAGACTTTGTTTACCGGTTCTGTCAGGTCTTTGT
>CAZMXF010000115.1:0-7444 GCA_964570015.1 uncultured Oscillospiraceae bacterium
CCGGATTGGCCGCTCGAGGCATCATAGTATTCAAAAGAGCCATCCGCATACATGCTGCTCCAGCTTCCATCCGGATCAACATAGGTGATGGTTCCGTCTGAAGCTGCTATGACTTCCGTCCCGGTAACCATATAGTAATCGCTGAAAGTCGGCTCAGCGACATAAGTCTGACTGCTGCTCGGCATATCATAGGATCCATAGATATCGACCTTATAAACTGAGCCTGAGCTGAGGGCACCAGTGTAGTAGACCGTACAGGGGGCTCCGTTGTAGAAGGTGCCGCTCACGTTGCAGATCCAGGAGTCGGCAAAGACTTCCGTGCCGTCCACCATCCGGATGGCATATCCGCCGCCGCCTTCAGAAGCCGTACCGCTCATGGAGCCATAGGTCGGCTGAGGTGTGGGCTGGCTGCCCGTGATGCTGCAGTAGGTATAGTTCAGTCCCTTGGTCGTCGTTCCGTTCCACATCACGGTCGCCGGCGCCCCGATGTAGATGTCGCCGCTTACCGTACAGATATCCCAGGGAATAGCGGCCACGGTGGTGCCGTCCAGATTCACACTGACGCTGCTGTAATTCCAGTCAACGACTGAGCCGTAGAAGGTGCCGCCATCCGGCACCGGGACGGGGGCGGGAGCCGGTGCGGGGGCGGGGCTTCCGTTGATATAGATATAAGCTGTACTGGTACGGGCCGTCTGTCCCTGATAGTAGAAGGTGCAGTAGGCGCCCCATCCGTTCATCCAGTCTTCCAGCTTGCTCACGCTGATTGTGGTGCTGTATTCGCCGCTGACCGAAGCAGTGGATCCGGCGACAAAACTTGCCGGGCTGTACTCTCCGCCGCTCGGTGAAACAAAGGTCCAGTCCAGAGACTCATAGATATTGGAGCAGGCGACAAACGTGGCTGTGCCGCCCACCTTTTTGTTTTCATTCGTTGGGTTTTTGGTGATGCTCAGGAAGACGGGCTGTGCAGGCTGCGGAGCAGGCACCGGAGTGGGGATTGGGGCCGGGACCGGCGTCATATTCGGTACGGGGATTACGGCCGGAACTGGGGTTGCAGCAGGCTCTTCCAGCGCAGAGGGTTTGGGCACCGGGAAGAACTCGGTCGGCTCCTTCACACCGGTGAACACGGCATAACTGTCTGTCAGGCGGGACAGCGTGTTCAGCTCGTCCGCCCTGAGCCATTCAAACGCCGTGCTGCTTCTCTCCGCCCCTGCGAATACATTGCCCGCAGCTGCATTGAACTGCTCCGGGGAAATGTTCATCCCGTTCATGTCCGTGTGGGAAACATTGCGGTAGTTGTTGTTGTCGACGACTGTATGCTCGATCGCGAAGGGATCGTAGCGCATCACTCCGTCCTTCATGCTGACGGCGGTCTTAACGGCGTAGACTTCGGTGTTCGAGATGACGATATTGTCATTGAGCACATAAGACCAGGTATCGGTTTCCGTGTTGTGATAGGTATCCGCAGTGTCCGTCAGAATATCCGGGAAGGATTCGTCTGCCTCCAGATCCAGACCGCACTCATTCAGGGCCTTCCGGTCTGCGCTGACTTCCCAGACCTTCAGGTTAGTGGAGCGGTCCTGAGGATGCTGCGCAGCCGCGGTAAACTCCAGATTTCCGTCGTGGTCAAAGTCGGTCACGCTGTAGAACCATCTGATCAAGCCGTCGGTCTGCTTCATCTTCTCTGCCTGAGAGCAGATCAGGCTCAGCTGCAGGTCGATATCAGAAGCTTCGATGCTGACCGCAGCGGGCTCATCCGCTGACGCGGCAGCGATGCTGCCGGCCAGCATCAGGACCACCAGCGCGGCCACAAGCAGATTGCTAAGTATTCGTTTCATGGTCATTCTCCTTTTTTAACTCCCGGACTACGGGAGATTTTTCACTTGGTAATCGGATTCCCGGCCCGTTCAGGCCCGGGTCTTTATTGCTTCTGGTTTTGAAGCTGGGACAGCTGCGCTTCAGTCTCACTGGCCCAGGTATATTGTGACATATACTCTCCGAAGTACGCATTGGCCGCGTCCTCATCCCCCTCCAGGAACCGGTACATATCACAGTCGATCATTTCCGGCAGAACACGGAGATTGCGGCTTTTCAGTTCAAATATGTCGCCGATGCCGTACTTCTGCAGGGTATCCCGCAGGGATCGGATCACCACATCCATCTGTTTCTGCATGGAAACGTCGTACGGACGATCCTCCCACAACGCAGCGAAAGCATCCTGCCGGGTCACACCCGCGCCCCGGCGATCTACCAGATAAGCCAGCAATTCCTTGGATTTGGAGCGGCGAAACGCCAGTGCCTTGCCGTCTACCAGAATCTCAAAATGTCCGAAGGTCTGTACCACGATATGGGCGGTCTTTGGGGACGTTCTGCCGGACAGGGCGTATTCCACTTCCTGATTGAGCTTCGCCTGGTCGAAGGGCTTGAGCAGATAACTGGAGGGATGGACCTCATATGCATCCAGCGCGTACTGGCTGAACGCCGTAATGAATATAACGGAGATATTCGGATAGATTATTCTGATTCTTTGGGCCAGCTCCAGTCCGGTCAAACCCGGCATGTCGATATCCAGCAGTGCCAGATCCGCAGGGTGCTCTGCCAGCCAGTCCAGCGCGTCCTGAGAACTGGTAAATCCTTTCACCTCGTCCAGCAGCTTTATTTTCTGGCAGGAAGCAACAATATGGTTCAGTACCTGCGCTTCGTCGTCAACACAAATTGCGTTCATGAGCGCTCCTTCCCGTACGGGATATGAATGGTGATACAGGTTCCCCTTCCCTCTTCACTTTCAATATTCATGGTGCCGCCGCATAGTCTCTGCAGGCGTTCCCGCACATTTTGGATGCCGATATGCGACCGTTCGGTCCCCGGCAGTTCCTCCGGACGAAAGCCCTTTCCGTTATCCCGGATAATGATTTCATGACAGTCCGGCAGCAGATTGGTGATAATCTCCACCTGTCCCTTCGGTGTTCCCCGAAGGCCATGACGGATTGCGTTTTCCACCAGCGGCTGGATAGTCAGAGCCGGCAGAAGGAAATCCTCGTCCTCAATCTCGTAATCCAGGTGAATATTGGAGAATCGTTCCATCTCGATCTGGGCGTAGACCAGCGTGTGATCCAGTTCTTTGCGGAAAGGAATCAGGTTTGCCTCGTTCAGTGAGTCGATGTTCTGCCGCAGATAAGCGGCGAAGCGCTCGGTGATGGATGCCGCCTTTCTGGGATTCTCCAGGCACAGAGCCTGGATGGTGGTGAGGGTGTTATAGAGGAAATGAGGCTGAATCTGGGACATCATGATTTGGATGCGCTGCTCCGCCACAAGAGCCTGTTCGTGCTCACGCACGAATCCGATATGCAGCCAGATATAGTAAAGGCCAAAACAGAATACCGTACAGATCTCCGTGAAGCTGATGGTCCCGCTGTCATGACACCGGGAATCCAAAAACACGCCCGCGAGGATAACCACCGAACTAATGACAGGGATCAGGCTGTCTTTACCGTCATCTTTTCTTGTCTGGATCAGGGCGATGATCAGCTGGGAAACCAACAGGATGAGTCCGGCCCAATGAGCCGCATAGCCCAGCGGTCCGCGATGGAACATACCCTCGGTGTCAAACCAGAACGTCCAAGGCCGGAAAAAAGCTGTCATGTAAATCACCGTGTTGATTACAACCGGAATCCAGAACAGGCGGCGCCTTGGGTCGTCCCAGATGACAAAGATGAACAGCACGATAATCGCCGGCCGTATGATATAGCAGTAGACGGACAGTGCAGTCTCCGCTGTGACATATACGGGCTTCCACGCTGCCTCCAGAGCATTGGAGACACAGCAGGCGAAGAGGATCATCATCACAGCGGTGTCGATCATCAGCATGATGTGCTTGACCGGTTTCCTGACATACGGATCCACCGCTACTGCAAAGGCCAGGCCGATCAGCACCAGTACAGGCAGCATCAGCGTATTGAGTTGTTCCTGGAGTTCGAGCGAAAGATAGCCCAACAGTTTCATCTCCCATGCCGCTGCCGTGTCACTGCTGCAAGCACATCATACCAAAAAAAAGAAGCCGTTTCAATGACAGGATTGCCGTTCTCGGGTTTTCTCTGCCACAAATCCTGTAAAAATATATGTTAACATAACTTATCCAACCAACATCCAACCAGAAAAGACGCAATTTGGCTGCTCTGGTTGGATGTTGGTTGGATAAATCCTGATATAATGAATTGTTGAATTATTTGAAAAAGGAGAACAACCATGAAAAAACTGTTTGCATTCCTTCTCGCACTTGTCATGCTGTTCGTACTCTCCGCGACCGCGATGGCCGAAGAATCCAATGGCAGCAATGACTCTGCTTCCTCAGAGAATACGCTCAGCTGGATCACCGCCAGGAGAGGGCTCCAGCAAACCGACCTCACTGGCAGCTTCTACCAGATTTCGGATCTTAATGTTGATATTTGGGTTCCGGATCTCTTCAAACAGGTAGAAGAGGTTTCTGAAAACGTCTTCTGTGCGTTTGCAGCTGAGAACGACTCCGCTGTCATCACGGTAAACCACCTTTCTTTTGAGGGAGATCCCGACCTGGAGGATGTCGAAAAGATGGTTCTCGACGCGGGCTGTGAGAGCGATGGATTATACTGGATCAACGATTTCTATGCACTGGTTTATGAAACCAAATCGGCAGATTCTCTTTCTGTCCTTATTTTGCTGCAGGATGGCGGCGGAATGGAATTTGTCTTCGCGCCTGTCTCGAATCCTGATGTCTATTCCATGGCTTCTCTGGTGATGTCGACAATCCAGCGCCACAGTCTGGACGTGGAGGACGTTGCCTTGATGATCGATGCGGACCTGAACAACACCTGGGGCCAGTGCAGGGACGTTCGCTATTCCGACGAAGACGACAATCGTGGGATCACGGTCTATTTATGGAAGGAAGAGCTCGACTCCAATACCATTCAGAATATCACCAACTGGGACGATTTGAAAGCGGCCGTCTGCGAGAACTTCTATAACTTCTATGTCGACGTTCTTGACGATTTTGGTATGAATGAGGCTGTCCATCTGAACTTGAAGCTTACATCTCCGAATCAGGAGGATGTCTTCCTGGCCATCGAAGGCGGTCAAATCACTTATGACGTTTTTGACGACGCCGCTGCCTGAGAATTCATCTCCATAATATTGATCTCTCCCCGCACCGGCGGGGAGAGATCTTTTTCACACATATTCTTTTTTTGTTGCTTGTCGGCAGCCTGTTCCGTTTTCAGGCTTTGGAACAATCTTTGTCTCACTTTTCGTCTTTCCGGTACGTTCTTGCCTCTGTCGCTCTCTTGTTCACAGTCAAGATGGTTCCGCAGATCGCCACTGTCATCACTGCCGCCGAAATGGCTACTACGGGGATCACATTGCTGTTCTGTCTCGAAGTTCCCGGTTCCGGGCTTGGGGCCGGAGTGGGCGTCGGGGGATCGGACGGGGTGGGCACCACCGTTTCGGAAGGTGACGGAGTCGGCGTTGGCGTTGGCGTGGGTGTCGGCGTTGGCGTGGGGGTTGGAGTCGGTGTCGGTGTTGTGATCCCTGATGTTACGGGGCGTACATAGACTGTCGCTGTGTTCGTGCGAACATTTCCATAGTTGTTTGAATATTCACATGTGACTCTCCAGCCGTTCATAGCATACGGGATATTCGACAGGTGCAGATTGCTGTACATGCCGTTTTCTATCTTCAGGCCCGGAAACTGTGTGGACACCGGTGGGTCGTCATACCGATAGTCGGTTTTCCCGTCCGGACTGATAAAGTGCCACACTGCATAGAGAGCATTGGAGTAATTGGCAATGAACCAGCATTCTCCTCCCTCATTCACCGTCTCATCCGTCGGATCCTTTGTGATGATGGGTAGAACCGATGTGATGGTAACAGTCGGAGCTGATGTCACTGTCGTGTCAGGGGTGACCGTAACGATCGGCGTCGGAAGCCAGATATCCACCGCACCGGGATCGATCTTATCAAAATCAAAATCCAAACCGGGAGCACTTGTCACGGCAACTCCCCCCGAAAAAGAAGGTGTAATGAGCGGCTCAAATGATATCTTCGGTGATATCTTCGGAAGCTCTGTTATCATACTCGAAAGGTCTATATCCGGGGTAAACTCATAGATCGGTTTGCCCAGTTTATCACCCCATTTGATCGTCATTTCTGCGGCTGCCCGGGGCGTACTCATGGAAGCACCGAAACCGGTAAACAGCATCAGCACAACCACGGCAAAACAAAGCAGCGCCTTCTGTATTCCTTTCATCGTTTTCCTCCCCTTTCATATGAATGTCTGACTATGTATTAAATACCATTCTATCATAATATTAAGCGTTGTTTTATTCTCTGTCAAGACATTTTGTTTAAGTTGTCGCATGAAATGATCTGCAATCTGTACTGTCCTGTAGTAAGAACGTTTTTTTCGTCAGCACTTGCCCTGAAGCAGAAAAAGTATTATAATTGTTTCAATTGTTTCAAATTCTAAACAGGAGGCAAAATATGGAAAGCTACAGCTACAGCACTTACTCCAGCAGCCCGATCGTCAATATTATCTCCCTGGTGCTGTGTGTCCTTGCAATTGCAGGCGCATGGAAAGTCTTTGTGAAAGCCGGGATCCCCGGATGGCACAGCCTGATCCCCATTCTGAACACCTATGACATTTGCAAAATCGCTCTGAGAGACAGCGTAGGCCTTTTCACGGTTCTCAGTATTCTCATTCCCCCGGTCTTTATTTATCCCTGCATCAAGCTTGCGAAAGCATTCGGCAAGGGTACCGGAACGGGCATCTGCCTGTTCCTGTTCAGCTTTATCGTCTTCCCGATTCTCGGCTTTGGCGATGCCGAATATCTCGGCCCGCAATAAGGGTTTTCGCCTGCAGGTTTCCTGCTGACAATTGAAGAACTCATGTAGAACAGCAGCCGGCTTCCTTTTCCGAAGCCGGCTGCTGTTCTGTTGTTTTTATGGTTTGCATTTGTCTGGTGTTTTTCCTTTTGCTGCGCTTTTTTCGCAGCAGGGCGATGCACCAGGCAGCGCCATTTTAATAAAAAAGTGTCTGTTTTTTTATTGAAATTATTGAGGAAGAGTATCACTCATCTCCGCCGCCGTCATCTCCACCGCCGTCGGACCCGCCATCGTCAAAGCCGCCGTCGAATCCTCCGGCGAATCCTCCGGCGTCAAAACCGGCAAAACTGTCTATGGATGCGCTGCCCTCTGCAGAGTCATGTCCACCTGCACCATGCCCGCCGCCGTCTTATCCAACCAACATCCAACCAAATCGACTTTTTTCCCCGAATCCACAGAAAATTTGGGCAAAAACAATCGATAACACAGCAAAGGCGGCAGTCGACTTCCGTTTCAGAAATCGACTGCCGCCTTGCCGTTATACGCGGAATGTTTAATGATCCGATGCCTTAGTAATCCCGGCCGAAGACCCGCT
>CAZMXF010000116.1:0-7422 GCA_964570015.1 uncultured Oscillospiraceae bacterium
TCTCCGCACTGCCGCAGCTGGGGACAAAGGGTGAAAAACTGCCGGCCATCGATGGTACCCCGCCGAATCTCTTCAACAAGATACAGGGGGATGCCTTCGCCCCGCGCAATAAACAGGCGCTGAACATCGACTATCTCGAAGAACCGCCTATGTACGAAGTGACTTCCACGCACATGGTCAAGGCTTGGATCCGTGACCCTCGCGCTCCGCACATTGAGCAGCCGCAGGCGATCAAGCTGCTGGAGACCCAGGATAACAAATCCAAGGGCACCGATCCCAACGCCTACCATCCGCATCTGGATCCGAATCGCCAGACACTGATCGAGGTCAAAGACATGCAGGTGACCTTCGGTTCCGGCCGCAAGAAGTTCGTGGCCGTAGACCACGTCAATTTCTCGATCTACAAGGGCGAAACCTTCGCACTGGTGGGTGAATCCGGTTCCGGCAAGACCACCATCGGCCGTGCCCTGGTCCGCATTAATCCCATCACCGCAGGTGAAGTTTATCTTGAAGGACAGAAAATCAACGGCAAGATCAGCAAAGAACAGGACCTGAACGTGATCCGCTCCTGCCAGATGATCTTCCAGGACCCGATGGCCTCTCTGAATGAACGCGCCAAGGTGGACTATATTGTCTCCGAAGGGCTGATCAACCATCATCTCTACAAGGATGAACACGACCGTCAGGACAAAGTCCAGAAGGCGCTGCAGGAAGTGGGATTGCTGCCGGAATTCTCCAGCCGCTTCCCGCATGAATTCTCCGGTGGGCAGCGTCAGCGTATCGGCATTGCCCGGGCCCTGATCATGGAGCCGAAATTCGTTGTAGCGGATGAACCGATTTCCGCACTGGATGTTTCCATCCGCGCCCAGGTGCTGAACCTGCTGAACGACCTGAAGAAAAGCCGCGGACTGACCTATATGTTCATTGCTCATGACCTTTCCGTGGTCCGCTTTATCTCCGACCGCATCGCAGTCATCCACAAGGGACGCATCGTAGAACTTGCAGAGGCAGAAGAGCTCTTCCTGCACCCGCTGCATCCCTACACGAAAGCGCTGCTCTCTGCGGTTCCGAACCCGAATCCCTACCTGGAAAAGACCAAGAAACTGCTGGTCTACGATCCGTCTGTCCACCACTATGAGACCGACAAACCGGTCTGGGAAGAAATTATTCCCGATCACTTTATCTACGGCAACCAGAAGGAACTGGACGGGTATCGGGAAGAGCTGGAGAGATAAGAGATAAGAGATAAGAGATAAGAAAAAAGAAGAGGCGCGTTATTGGGGCACCCTCCGTAAGGAAGGTACCCCAAGGCGGTTCTTGTATCTGAATTGAATATTGTTTGATGTGGTATCGGCGTGGCCTCCTGGTTACGCCGGTATTTCTTTGTCCTGCGCCTGCTTGGCAAGGCGTTCTTGGAACGCTTCCTCCATTTCTTCGGGGCTGAGCTCCCGGAGAATGCCAACGCCGCTGTAGTAGACGTCCACCACCTGGTATCGCTTCCCGTTAAGGTACTTTGGAGCATAGACTACGATCCTGTCAATGAATTCGTGGATTAGCTCCGGCGTCAGCTCCTTGATCTCGGTGAGTTACTTCACCTTTTCGATGAACCGCTGCAGATTCTCCGTCTTGTCCGTCTCGGTCTCCAGATAGGTCTGCATTTCGGGGAGTGCGGCTTTCAGCTTCTGCTGCTCCTCCTCGTAGGCCATGGACAACGTGGCGTAGAGGTCATCGGAGAGCTTACCCTTGGCGTTGTCCTCGTAGAGCTTCTGGATCAGTCCGTCGATCTCGGTAATGCGGCGCTTGGCTTTGTTTAGATCCCGGCGCTTTTCCGCAAGCTCCTTCTTCTTGTCCTCGCTGTAGCACGCCATCTGCTTCCGTGCAAACTCTTTCTCGAAGATCTGCACGTTCTTTAGCACCCGCTGCATACTCTCCTGCACCAGCTCAAAGACAACCTTCTCGCGGATGAAATGAGCTGTACAGCTTTCGGTTGATTTGCGGTAGGAGGAACAGAAGAAAAACGCCTGCTCACGCTTGTAATTGTTGGTGGCTCCATAATACAGCTTCTCGCCGCAGTCGGCACAGTACAGGAGGCCGGAGAACGGGCTGCCAATCCCGGTTTTGGTCGGCCTGCGTCGATGCTGACGAAGCTCCTGCACCAGCCGGAACGTCTCACGGTCGATGATCGCCGGGTGGGTATCCGGGAAGACCTTCCACTCCTCCTGCGGTCTGTCGATCTTCTTCTTGTTCTTGAAGGAACGGGTCGTATACCGGAAGTTGACCGTATCGCCGCAGTATTCCTGTTTGGAGAGAATGTCCGCTACCGTAGCCGAGCACCAGTTGTGCGGGACAACAGGCGGCTTGCTGCATTTCTTTCCTGTAGAGCTCCAATGCTCAGTGGGCGTCATCACGTTTGCCGCTTTCAAGCGTTTGGCGATCTGCGTTGGACCCAAGCCCTCCACGCACCAGGCGAAGATCTGTCTGACAGTTTCCGCCGCTGTCTCGTCCACGATCCACTGTACGTTCTGCTTCGTGCTCTCCAGACCTTTCCTGTAGCCGTAGGGCGGGTTGGTGGTCAGCGGTGCGCCGGACATACCCTTGTTTCGGAAGACGTTACGTACCTTCTGGCTCGTGTTCTTGGCGTGCCACTCGTTGAACAGATCCTGCATCGGGACCAGATCGCTGATTCCCTTTGCCGTGTCGATATTGTCCATGATGGCGATATACCGCACGCCCAACCGGTCGAATTCCTCCTCCAAAAGCTGTCCCACGATCAGACGGTTACGGCCCAGGCGGGAATGATCTTTTACAATCAGCGTGCCGATCATGCCTTTTTCAGCCAGCTCCATGATCTCCGTGAACGCAGGTCTTGCGAAGGTGACGCCGGACCAGCCGTCGTCAACGAAGAACCTGGTATTCGGGAAATGATTGTCGTCTGCGTACTTCTGTAAGATGGATTTCTGATTCTTGATGGACCCCGACAACCCCTCCTGTTCATCGTCACGGGACAGGCGGCAGTACAGGGCCGTGATTTTGTTATCTGACTGTTTACTCATAAAACTCCTTTCCACAGCCAGATATGATCGTCTTGCAGGTTATTACAAGTATATCATATCCGGCGGTTAACTTCAATGCTTTAAAGTGTCAGTTTTGCTAATATTCGTCCGACCTTTTCGGTGATGTTCTCACCGGCGTCCGGCTGGAAATGGGATCTCACGGCGTATACCGTGCCGTCGATCTCACGGATGAAGGCCAGCGGCTCGGCATACATGGTCCGCTTGAACCACGCCAGCCGCTGCTCTTTTGTCATGGCGGCGAGAAGATCTGTGATCTCCTGAATCGCCTGTTCCAGTTCTGGGCTATTCCTTGAATCGTTGTCGTATTTCATCTTGCGTCACGCTCCCTTCCGTATTTCTTTCTCTGCTGCTCCTCTTGAGCCCGGTATTCGTTGGCATAGAGCAGATCGGTCTTTTCTTTCATTTGGAGGGATCGCTCCTCGATCCCCTCGTTCAGCTTCAGCCGTTTCCGCAGTTCGGTGATCCGGGCGGTAACACCAGCCTTGTCTTTCCGCAGGGTGATCTTCGTTTCGGGATTGGCCCTGCGGATCTTGTTTTGCAGCTTTCGCCGCTGGTCGGTCAATGTCTCCAATTCCGTTGCAAGCTGCTTCCTGTCGGCATACAAATCCCCCAGCGTCTCAATGCGGTATTTGCCCATATACCGCACCTGTTCGGTGAAGGTGTCCAGCTTCTTTAGGTCCTCCTTCAGATACGGGCTGGTGGGTTTGTAATCCGTATTTCTGGGCAGAATACCCAGCAGATAGCAGTAGTGGAGATACTGCCGGTAGATATGGCTCGTCCTCACAAAGGGCTTGAACCAGTCGTGCAGCTCCTGCGGCATCTGCCTCGGATAGTCGATCCGTGCCAGCCTGCTCCCGAAGGATGCGGCGCCGCCCATATATCGGGAGATCTCCTGCGGCGTCCACCGTTCATCCAGCGTATCCAGCCGGGTGAAGTGCTCATACTGCGGCAGGCGGAGCTTCCAGTGCTTCCCGGTGAAGTCGGTGATATATCCCTTGCACCGGAGATACGCTTCCATAAGCCGGGGATTTCTGCTGTAGATGATGGCCTCGTGTACGTCCTCCCGGTAGACGTTGTATCGGGTGGGCTTGCCCGCCTTTTCATCCAGCCAGACCTGCCGGGACGGGGCCTTGTGCGGGTGCCGGATAACGGAGAGGCCGTATTCCCGACACAGGCTGTCGGAGCGATCCAGCAGCCGCTGCTGGTCCGCCTTGGAGTAGTTATATTTGCCGCCGTCCCGGAAGGACACGGGGTTAAAACAGAAGTGGTTGTGCAGATGGCCCTTGTCCAGATGAGTGGTCACAATGATCTGGAAGCGGTCGCCCCACATCTCCTTTGCCAGTCTCACCCCAATTTCATGGCAGAGCTCCGGCGTCACCTCGCCGGGCTTGAAGCTCTGATACCCGTGCCAGGCGATATACTTATCCTCCTTGCCGAAGCGTTTCTTGGTCTGGATCATCTGCTGGAGGGCGATTTCTTTGAGGCAGTTGACAGCGGTGACATATTCGCCCTGTTTGGTGGCGGCGGGACGTTGCACGTAGGAGAGCACGTCCCACAGAGGCTGGAGGTCTGGCTTCTCCGCCATGGTCTTTTCCGGGTTCTCCACATAGGCCAGGAGGTCTTTCAGTCGGCCCTTGATGTGCCATAGCTTTGTTGTTGCCATTACGCCACCTCCATGAGGGTGAGAATCAGCGTCTCGATCCGGTGGCACTCTGCTGCGGCTTCGGGCAGGAAGTGCACACATTTTTGCAGGCTGCCGTGGAGGTGGTACAGTTCCTCCAACAGGCCCCAAAAGTCAGGGCCGGGCTGTGGCTTGGGCTTCTTGCCCTTACAGACTTGGCGGACATACTCCGCCTGGGAGAGACCGCACAGGGCGGCGTCCCGTTCCAGTTTTTCTTTCTCTTCTTCGGTCAGTCGTATCCGAATACGGACCGTTTCATTTTTCATAATCATCATCTCCTTTGAGTGAAAATACTTGTTTTTTGCAGGGTCATAGGGCGGCACGCCCTGAGAGGGTCCACAGGCCGGGAGGCTGTGGATCTGGATTTTGGGGAGCAAAATCCGATGCTCGTTATACCTGTGGACAGGGGTCTCCCTGCCCTCAGTCGATCTCTTTCGCCGTTCTCACCGAATATCGTTCCTGCCCCGGAGTCTCACCGGAGCGTCGCTGTGCTCGTCTCGTTTGTGGGAGTCCTGGCACGGTCATATCCTGTTCGGACGGTCATTCAGTTTTCCTTTTGGACGGCATTTTTCCTTTTCAGGCAAATAGAAAAAGCCGATTTACATGAGCCCTTTGCCGAAAGGATAGAGATACCCTTTCAAAGCAAGAAGTCATGTAAATCGGCTTTGTGACAAAGTCGAAGCCTGTTTGTTCGCCGTCCTGTCAACAGGCTGAAAACAGGAGGACGGCGTCGGCATTTGGTAGCAGCCGAAGCATTAGCGGCAGCTTAGGCGCACCGTAGCCCGTGGCATATGCCACGCAAAATCTGTGCTTCTCGGATATTCAATTGTGTGATCCCCAAAAGGGAGCGTTGTTATTATAGCAAGGATATGGAGGTTGTCAAGCCAAAATGTCGCTCTTCCCAATTTATGCAAGCCAACAGTTAATTGTCTTGTTTATCCTCGCAGTAAATGACAAAAGTCCTTTTTGTTATCATCAATAATTGCATTATGTTATGAAGCGAAACAGCAAATAGAATTACTGACAATATTGAAACATATGGATCCTTTGCTATTACCGTAAGTAAAATCGAAATAAAAGCTGAAAACAGAGAGAGTGACGTAGACGTAATAATTGAAACGAAAGTTTCGCTAATTACTCGCTTCTTTTTTTCAGTATCACTTTCTCTTTTTTCAACTATGACGGCCGCAAACCCAAATAGGATAGTGAACACAAGGGAAAAAACCGTTGTAAGTGTTTCTGCTAATTGAGCAGTTACTCTAAAAGATAGACCAAATACGATCAACCCGGAAATGGCGATGGGAAAAACGAAAAAGCATATTATATCCCATATAGATCGCTTGCCGGTGTGTGCGTTTTTGAACACTTCAAGTTGTTTGATAAACAACCGAATCAGGTTAACTTTTTTGTTAAAAAAAAGCATCATAACCGTTAAAGAAGCTATAAGTATAATTACCCATATTTGTCTATTCATAAGCAATCATCCCTGAACGTTTTATGTCATTATAATAGTTGTCCGAAAGCTTTGTAAGCTCTTCCACAAAATTGTTACTGCGTTTATATGCCTCATGCAACTCTTCGCTTATATCGTGAACACCGACAATGTGCTCAAATTCATTCCAAGGAAGCCTTTTGATTCTTCTGCCAACTTTGAATTTTACCTCAGCATCATTAAACTCATCGGCATTCTTTACCTCAGTTTTTATCTGAGCAAATGCAACTTCTTTGCTGATTCTTCCCAACTGCATATTTCGCATTATTCCTGCGAAAACCGAGTTCTCCTGTGCTTCAAGGTTTAATCCGATATCACGAATTATTTTTCTCTTTTTCCGTAAGTTATCCGCAATATCACTTGAATCGTTTGGCTCTACATATTGAAGCGTTATCTTTGTTGCTGTAACATCATCTGCTTTGTCAGATAGCGGAATTATTAAATCCATCTCCATTTTTATGCCTTTGGCTTTTAAGAGACTATTCGCAGTCTCTAGAAAAACGCTCTTGCAACCAGAACTATTTTGCCTGTGAAACACAGCGATTACACCATCATCATCCTCGTAAACAAAAATATGATAATTGTACAATGCAGCAGAATCAGCTCCAAAATTATATCTTTTTCCTGTGGTTTGTTTTACAACGGTCATAGGCTGACCTTGTTTGCCTGCCATAGGTGATATATACCACGAATGAATACTATCTGTGGATCTCGTAGTAATACTTTCTTTTGATAGACTGATAGCTCTATCTGTGTTTTTTCCAATAAGAATGTCGGAGGCATTTTCACAATAGAGGGCAATAAAATCGCTAAAAGAGAATTCAGGGGTTTTTCCTAATTTTATGTCTTCACGTTGCTCTTCAATCAAGGGATTGTTTCGCTGTAAATAACTAAACTTACAGCGATAAGCGGTGAGTGTATCTACTCTTGCCATACATGGAAGTTCCTTTCTTTGAGTGACTTATTGTATGTAGACTTTTTGTGTTCATTCTAATTATAATATAAATAATGGAGGGTTGCAAGCATGGATATTGTTAGAGTTTTCGGTAGCAATCTAAAGAGGTACCGAACCGCATTGGGGTTGTCTCAAGAGGCGTTTGCGGAAAAGTGCGGATTGCACCGAACTTATATCAGCGCAATTGAATGCTTCCGACGTAGTATTGCCCTGGAAAACG
>CAZMXF010000117.1:0-7397 GCA_964570015.1 uncultured Oscillospiraceae bacterium
CGTGGTCTGGCTCACGCCTATCCTGCCCTTAATCAACGATACGCCGGAGAACGTCACGGCTATCCTGAACGAGTGCGTCCGGGTGGGCGTGAAGGGCGTCATCGACTTTGGCATGGGCCTGACGTTGCGGGAAGGGGACAGGGAATACTATTATGCGGCCCTGGACAAACACTTCTCGGGCATGAAGGAGAAATATATCGCCCGCTACGGCAACGCCTACGAGTTGCCCAGTCCCAGGGCGAAGGAATTGACGACGCTGCTGCACAGCATCTGCAGGGAGCACGGCATCCTGTGCACACCAGAGGCGTGCTTTGGATATATGTACGACTTTCCGGAGAACAAGGCGCAGATGAGCCTGTTCGACCTGTATGACGAGGAGGGGCGGCATGATCGCTGATGCCCGAGAGATCCAAACGAAGCGGCTGCGCCTGCGGCCCTTTCGGGAAGAGGATTATGACGATCTATATGAGTTTTTGGTGCAGCTGAAGAATGACGAATTCGAAGGCTATCCGGGCATAACCTATGAGAACGGCAGAAAGCATTTGCAGGAGCGTCTTGATTCAACGGCGTATTACGCCGTCGAATTGTTGGATTCCGGGAAGGTCATCGGCAACGTCTATTGCGGCGATCGGGAATACGACGCGAAGGAAGTGGGCTTTATCATCCACCGGCTCTATCGGCGAAAGGGGTATGGAGCGGAAGCCCTGGCTGCTGTCATCCACCGCGCCTTTCATGAGGGGGCGCACCGGGTGTATGCCATGTGCGACCCGCGGAACGTGCCCTCCTGGAAGCTGCTGGAGCGGGTGGGCATGCGGCGGGAGGCCCACTTTCGCCAGAACGTCTTTTTTCACAGGGATGAAACCGGTGCGCCGATCTGGAAGGATACCTTCGTTTACGCCCTTTTGAACGGCGACATGATCCAGGAAATATAAAAAAGTGGCTTTCCGAATTTATGGAAAGCCACTTTTGCATGCATCCTCTTATTCCACGAACAGGTCCACGAACCGGAATGTGCGGCAGTCCACCAATCCCCGGTTGGTGAGCCGCAGCTCCGGCAGGCATAGGCAGAACGAAGGATGCTTATCGAAAGATCTTTGAGGAAAATGGTCTTTCCTTTCGTTCAGAAATGGAATAAGTGGACGCGGATATTTGCTCTGTTGTATTGAATATGATACAATACTACAAAAAAGACCGGATCGGGTATCTATGACGGAAAAGGAGATGCTTTTATACAATTCCCTTAAGGGCCTATACCTGCTCAATACGGCGGAGACCCATCGGGTGGTGTCCGATCTCATGGGCCTGCAGGCCCAGTTCGCCAACTACCCCAAGGCGTCCTTGAAGATACGGGCATTGGACTATCGGGAGGAGGATCCATTTGCCGGATTGGTGAAGATCTGGTCCCACCGGGGGACCATGCACCTGGTGCCGGAGGACGAGCTGGGGCTCCACCTGGCCGCTCTGGACAACTGTGGTCCATTCATGGAGGGATACTGGGGCATCGCTCAGAGGGATGCAGAATACTGGGCCGCCTTTTTGGAGGATCAAATAGGACAGGGCAATCATGGTCGGGCGGAGCTAAAAGCCGCCTGCGTCCGCGCCGGCATGGAGGAGGTGCTGCTGCATCGAGTGTTCTACGGATGGGGCGGGCTCATCCGTGAGATGGTCTGCCGGGGCCGGATCGTGTGCGGCACGGGGACGCAAAAGGAGTACTTCCTGCCAAAGTCCATCGTCTGGACGGATCGGGACCAGGCCCGGCGGGTGTTTCTGCGGCGATACTTCGACCACTACGGCCCGGCCACGTTGTCGGACTGCCGATACTTTTTCAGCAACTGGAGGAAGCCGGACATGGATCCGCTGCTTCAGGAGCTGCTGCCGGAGCTGTGCTGTACCGTGATCGATGGGAAGAAATACTTTAGTCTCCATGAGCCGATACAGGACGGGACCCTTCCGGAGTGCGTTCTGGTGCCGGGGTTCGATCAGCTGATCCTGGGGTACAGGG
Source organism: uncultured Oscillospiraceae bacterium (assembly GCA_964570015.1). Taxonomy (GTDB): domain Bacteria; phylum Bacillota; class Clostridia; order Oscillospirales; family Oscillospiraceae; genus Limivicinus. The sequence continues at coordinate 2,003 of CAZMXF010000117.1, forward strand.
ACCGGGAGCGCATGATCGACCAACGGTTTTTGCGGGAGCTTACCAACATTTCGGGTATCGTCGCCCCCTCTATATTGATTCGGGGCCGGATCCGCGCCCGGTGGAAGCTGGACGGCAATACAGTCATCGTCACCTCCTTTGAAAAACGACTGAAGAAGGACGAGGCGGCTATACGCCGAAAGGTAAAAACTGTTTTTGGCAAGCAGATAACGCAGATAGTGTATTCTAATGCGGAAGCTTAGGAAGAAGGGGGAGAAGAGGATGTTCTTGACAGGAGACTGGCTGCAGGATCGGCTGATCGCATTGGATGAACAGGTTCAAGAAGCGACGCGAGGCGCGGTTCGCAGGGAGGAACACATCGCTCTGCCGTATTTCGGACAGATCATCGTCCGATTTCAGACGAATGAAGCGGCGGCATTGGAGGAAGTCGATGCATGGGAGAGGAAGCTGCAGCGGCTTGTGGGAGACGATTTCCTGGTGGACTTCATGGGCAGCGTCTATCGTCGTCTGGGGGTGGACTATCGCCGATTGGACGAGATAGTTGAGCGGCTGGGACAGCGTTTCAAAGGCGAACCCGTGTATAAAGGCCCCTTCGCGGAGCAGATAGAAGCGGACTCCCGGGCGCTTCTCCTTCCGTGCGGCATGCCTGAAACTGCCCCCGTTTGGGAGATCCAATGGGAGGAAGGGGAGTACGCTTTGCTGCTCATGGGCCGCGAAAACCGGATCGTCCGCACCGTAGAAGGCGAGCCGCCTATCCATGTGATGGAGGTCAACGGCATCCTGTGCGAAGGGTTGATGCGGGCAGCCTTCGCGGCGAGGCGGATGGGCGTTTCCCTGGGGCGGCTGATGCTGGAAGCCATGGAGGGGTGAGATGCTGTCGCTCTATACGCCATCTGTGGAGGAGCTGAGGTTCCGGCAGCGGATGCTGGCGGACCCGGAGACCATGTCCTATAACCGTGCCTGGGGTGGAACGATTCCCTTTCCGCAGGAGAGATGGGAGCCCTGGCACGACCGCTGGATCGTCCATCCCCAGGGGAAGCGGTTCTATCGATATTTGAGGGACGAGGAGACAGGCGCATTCGTGGGCGAGATTGCCTGCCATTGGGACGATGAAGCTGCCAAATGGCTGGCGGACGTGATCGTCCATGCTCCGTTTCGAGGAATGGGATACGGTCGAGAGGGGCTGCGGCTCCTATGTCAGGCGGCCCGGGAGAACGGGGTCGAAGATTTGTACGACGATATCGCTGCGGACAATCCGGCCATCTGCCTGTTCCTCGAAGAAGGGTTTGAAATCGTGGGCCATACGGAAATGACCATTCTGCTGAAGAAACGGTTGACAAGATGAGGGGGTTCCCATGCAAACGAAAAGCGTGATGCTGCAAACCCTGTGCGTGCCCTGCGCCTGCCGCTGTCGGTATTGTCTGCTGAGCTGGAACGGGCGGACCATCGGCGCGGACTATGACCGCAGCCAACGGTTCGCGGAGCGGTTTTATGATTGGCTGCAGCGGGAGCGGCCTGATATTTCGTTCCATTTTTCCTTTGGCTACAGCATGGATCATCCCCGCCTGTTCGATGCCCTCGACTTTCTGAACGGTATCGGATCGGTGGGTGGGCAGTTTCTCCAGTGCGACGGCATGGCCTTTCGGACAGAGAAGGAGCTCAACGAGCTTCTTGGGGGCATGAAGGCGCATGGGGCGAAACATCTGAATTTCACGGTTTATGGAATGGAAGCCTATCACGATCGGTTCGCGGGCAGGAAAGGGGATCATGCCTATTTGCTACGCATGATGGAATCCGCGGCAAAGATCGGGCTTCAGGTCAGCGTCGGCGTCCCCTTGACCAAGGAAAACGTCGCTCAGGTGGACGAATTGCTGCAAATCTTGGGAGCTCATGGGGGAGAGGACGTCCACCTGCTCATCCCCCACGGGGAGGGGCGAGGCGCGCAGCTGGAGAGCATCCGCCTTTCGCAGGAGGACCTTTCCAAGCTCAGCGAGCATGCAAGAAGCAAATTGAATCGAAAGGTCTACCAAACTGAGGCAGAATGGTGTAAGATAAAGGGCGGAGAGCCGGAGCAAAATCGCCTGCTGCTCATCTCCCTGACGGATGAGAACATGGATCGTCTGGAGCGGATGCCCATTCCTGATATCATCCGGGAAGTGGAAGCGCTGGACGAGGCGTACTATGGCGCTTTTCCCTCCTTCGCGGCATTACTGGATCGATATGGTGATGCAGGTGGGCAGCGGCTGTACAGTCGCCGGGATCTGTTCCACCGCTGTCGCAGGCAATATGCGAAGGAACACGATATCCATATATACGACGTGACCGACGAACGACAAAGCGGCAGCCGTCGCTATTGACAAAGGAGACAGGAATATGAAAAACATCACCTTGGGAAGCACCGGGATCACCGTGCCGCAAAACGGATTTGGCGCGCTGCCCATTCAGCGCATCTCGAAGGAGAATGCCGTAAAGCTCTTGCGGCGGGCCTATGAGGGCGGCATGCGCTATTTCGACACCGCTCGCGGTTACACGGACAGCGAAGAGAAGCTGGGCGCCGCCTTCGGGGACGGCTGGCTCAAGCGGGAGCAGGTCTATATCGCCACCAAGACCCATTCCAAGACCCCGGAGGGATTCTGGAAGGATCTGGAGACTTCGCTGAGACTCCTGAAGACGGACTATATCGATGTCTATCAGTTCCACAACCTGTCCCAGTGCTACCGGCCCGGGGACGGCACGGGCATGTACGAGTGCATGGTGGAGGCCAAAAGGCAAGGGAAGATCCGCCATATCGGCGCCACGGCCCATAAGATCGGCGTGGCTCGGGAAGTGGCCGAGAGCGGGCTCTACGAGACCCTTCAATACCCCATGAGCTATTTGGCCGAGGAGAAGGAACTGGATCTATTGGCCGCCTGTCAGCGGAACAACGTGGGCTTCGTGTGCATGAAGGGCCTGGCCGGCGGCCTCATCACCAACGCCCGGGCCGCCATGGCCTTCGTAAGCCAGTTCGACGGCCTCATCCCCATCTGGGGCATCCAGCGGGAAAAGGAGCTGGACGACTGGCTGTTCTTCATGGACGAGACGCCCGTCTTGGACGATGAGCTGCGGGCCTTTATTGCGAAAGCGCGCAAGGAGCTAATGGGTTCCTTCTGCCGGGGCTGCGGCTACTGCCTGCCCTGCACGGTGGGCATCAAGATCAGCGATTGCAACCGCATGTCGCTGATGATTCGCCGGGCCCCCAGCGCGGGCTGGCTGAATGAGTATTGGCAGGCGGAGATGGAGAAGATCGAAGAGTGCGTGGAATGCCGCCTGTGCGTCAGCAAGTGCCCCTATGAGCTCGACGTGCCGAACCTGCTTCGAAAGAATCTGGAGGATTACAGAAACGTGCTGGCGGGGAGGACCAAGGTCACCGATTGACGGGAGAAAGAGAAATGGAGCAGATCGAGCGTATCACACAGATGGAGGCCTGCCTGGACGCCTCTGAGCAGGCCATCCGGGAGCTGTCGGAGGCATTGTCTGCCTTTGAGGAGGTGCAGCCAAAGTACCGGCAGCTCAGCGACTACTACGGCAGCGATCAATGGATGCAGGACTATGAGGACGACGAGGCGGGCCAACTCCCCAAGGATCTGAAACGGGGCGTGCTGTCGGAGGACGCTGTCTACGACCTTATCACGGAGAATCGGGAGCTGCTGGTGCGGATGCTGCGCCTGGTCACAAGCGCGCTGGAATCGGACGGACTATAAAAGAAAGTGAGATAAGAACATGCTGGAATTCAGATACGACACCCAGTTGCTGATCGAGGGGACAGACCTGGATGAGGATAAGATCAGCGATCATATCCTGGAGACCTTCAAAGGGGATTGCCTCCTGTGCGTGGGCGACGAGACCCTGATCAAGATCCATTTTCACACCAACGAGCCCTGGCTGCTGCTGCAGTACTGTGCCAGTTTGGGTGAGATCTTCGACATCGTGGTGGAGGATATGGATCGACAGGCCCGGGGCCTGCAGGGCTGATGACGGATCTGCCCGCCGCTTTCTTTTTACAGGACGCCATACATGTGGCGCCCCGTCTGCTGGGGTGCCGTCTTTTGGTGGTCGGGCGGGAACTGACCATCACGGAGACGGAGGCCTACTGCGGGGAATCGGACACCGCCTGCCACGCCCATCATGGCCGCACGAAGCGGACCGAGATGCTCTATCGACGGGGCGGGCACGTGTACATATACCTGTGCTACGGCATCCACAGCCTGCTCAATATCATCACCGGGCCGGAGGACGATCCCCAGGGGGTGCTGATCCGCTGCTGTGAGGGGGCCGAGGGACCGGGGAAGCTTACCCGGGTGTTGGGGATCGATCTTTCCTTCAATGGCCTCGATATCCTGACCACAGAGAGAATAGACCTGTGCAAAGGTCCTTCCTGCGCCTATGACACAGCGCCCCGGGTTGGCATCGGCTACGCCTCGAAAGAGGACCAGCTGCGTCCCTGGCGCTTTATTCGGAAAGGGGAATGAACCTGCTGTATCTTTTGCTCATCCTTCTCATAGCGGGCTTCGGGCTGCTTTTGTACGGTTGGTGGGACACCAACCACTTTGACGTGCGCCGGACAGAAATCGAGCTGGACCGGCTTCCCAGAGCCTTCGACGGGTTCACCATCCTGCAGGTGTCCGACCTTCACAACCGGACCTACGGGAAGGATGGCATGGATATGATCCGGGTCATGGAGGAGCTGTCCTTCGACTGCGTCGCCATCACCGGCGACCTGTTGGACCGGCATCGGCCCCAGCGGCGGGCGAACGGGTATCGATTCGCGGAGGAGGTCGCAAGGCGCTGGCCCGCATATTTCATTCAGGGGAATCACGAGTGGCGCATCGGTTGGGAAGAGATCAAGGATGACTTGACAAAGCGGGGGCTTTGCGTTCTCGACAACGAAACCGTCACATGGGAGCGGGATGGGGCAAGGCTCGATCTGATCGGTGCTCTGGCCAAAGCCACCGCCGAGGAGATACGGCCTCTCGTTTCTCCCGACGTCTGTGTGATCCTTCTGGCGCATCACCCCGAAAAAATCGGACCCTACGCACAAACGGGCGTAGACCTGGTCCTGTCCGGCCATGCTCACGGAGGCCATGTCCGCCTCTTTGGCCATGGGTTGTTTAGTCCCGATCAGGGCGTCCTGCCTCGCTATACCTCAGGGGTATATGAGTATGGGCGAACCATGCTCTACGTCTCCCGGGGCGCCGGGAATCACACCGTTCTGCTGCCTCGCTTGTTCAATCGCCCGGAGATCGACCTCATCACGCTAAAAACGCCTTCCCGCTGAACGGAAAGGCGTATCCTTCATCTGTGCTTATCATACCACACATGCCACTGGCTTTCAAGACTTGTATTGAAGGGATACATA
>CAZMXF010000118.1:0-5535 GCA_964570015.1 uncultured Oscillospiraceae bacterium
TGTCGCCCTTCAGGTAGTTGGCGAACATGTTGATCTCGATGTCCACGATGTCGGGGGCACCCTCACCGGTCTGCAGGGCGATGGTCAGTTTGTTGTGCATATCCTCATAGGGATAAACCTGCATGTCGATGTCCAGCTTGGGATTGTCCGGATTGGCGTTCCACTTCTCCAGCATTTCCTTATACAGCTGGGTGTGGAGTTCCTGGAATGTCCACAGGGTCAGATGGATCGGCTCGTCATCTGCGAAAGCAGTGACGCCCAGTGACACCAGAAGCGCGAGTGTCAGAACGATTGCCAGTAGCTTTTTCATTTGCTTTCCTCCTTTAGCAAAGATTAACGTTAACCCTCTTGGGCTTGGTGATATGTTATCGTTAATCCGCCAAAAAGTCAAGAAGAATTTTACATTTTTTCGTGTTCGTTTGTACATATTCACCAAGTATTTCCAGACAGACCTCTTGTTGCTTTTTTCTCATTTTGGATTATAATGGTGAACACCACATTAAAACAGAGAAACCGTACAGCGTTTTCCCCAGATCAATGCCGGGATATGAGGAAAAGACAAATGAAATCAAATCGTATCACGTTGAAAGATATTGCCATTGCCTGTGGATACTCTGCCAATACTGTTTCACGCGCCCTCCGGGATGACAGACGTCTCTCGGACGCCACGCGCAGTCTGATCCGGGAAACTGCGGACCGCATGGGGTATATTCCGAACACCATGGCCTCTTCTCTGCGCTCCGGTCGCAGCCGCATGATCGCGGTCATTGTCAACGACCTGCATAATCAGCACTACTGTGACCTCATCAACCGCATGGACCGGGAGCTTCGTGCGCGGGGATATACGCTGATGATTCTCTGCATGCAGCTGGAGGACGAACTTGCCGAGAAGCTGATCCACACGGCGATCTCCCTGTCCGTCGACGGGATTCTCTATTTCCCGAGCTTCGGGCAGCGGCATTATATCGAATACATGACTGCCAACCGAATGCCTTTTGTGCTTCTGGACCGGCGTGTGAGCGAGCTGGATGCAGACACGGTGCGCTGCGATGACGAACTGGGTGGTTATCTCGCGGGGCAGCATCTGGCCCGGCTCGGCCATCGGCATTTTCTTTTTCTCTCCGGCGTGGATCTCAGCAGTTCCCAGATCGACCGTCTGAACGGTTTCCGGTCTGCCATGCGGGAATATGAGATCCCGGAGAATGCGGTGCGGATGATCCCCGGGCGTCGGGTTGAAGATGCGCTGGCTCAGAATCGTCTGGCTGATTTGATTTTTCCCGCGTCGTATACAGCCATCGTCTCTTTCCGTGATGAGGTCGCCTACCCGGTGATAAACGCCCTGAGAGCTCATGGGCTCTCGATACCGAAAGACGTCTCCCTTATCAGCTTCGACAATCTGTGCGCTGAGAATCCCGCTCTACCTCCTGTGACCAGCATTTATTCCGCGGAAGAAAACATTGCGGAACTGGGTGTCCGCATGCTTCTGGAACGAATCGAGGATCCCGCGCTCCCGCCCCGCAATGTCGTGCTTCCCGTTCGTGTTTTCGATCACGGGACAACCGCACCGCCAAAGCAGACTAAATCTTAATCGGACCGATATGTTTTACGCCCCTGCCGCGATGATCGCGGCAGGGGCGCAGTGTTGTCTGATTCTGTTTTATGAAGCTAAGTCGGCGGGATCGCCTTTTTCCTTTTGGGAGCCCTGGGAGCCTTTGTACTCCAGGCAGAGCATGGTCAGGTCGTCAAACTGCTCTGCGTCCTTCACAAATTCATCCACAACCTCCGCGACATGATTCAGGATGCCCTGAGGCGATGCGGCGGCGGCTTCATTGAGTGCATGCAGGATCCGGTCCTTGCCGAACATCTTTCCGGTGGGATCTGTCGCCTCCGGCAGTCCGTCTGTATATACGAAGATTTTGTCCCCGGGTTCCAGGGCAAGCTCATACTCCTGATAGGGCACGTCTTCCAGGCCGCCGATCACGAAGCCGTGTTTATCCTTGAGCAACGAGAATTCACCATTCTTCATCAGAGCGGGGTATTCGTGTCCTGCATTCGCTGCCGTGAGTTTGCCGGTGCTGATCTCCAGAATTCCGACCCAGACGGTAACGAACATGTCCACCTGATTGTTGCTGCTGAGGGCTTCATTGGTTTTTGTAAGGATATTGGCCGGTCCCTGCCCCAGCATGGCGCAGCTCTGCACGATGACTTTGGAAATCATCATAAACAGCGAGGCGGGAATGCCCTTGCCGCTGACATCGGCAATCACCAGGCCAAGATGATCCTCATCTACCAGGAAAAAGTCGTAAAAGTCTCCGCCTACCTCCCGGGCGGGATCCATGGATGCGTAAATATCAAACTCCGTCCGCTCGGGGAATAGCGGGAATTCATGAGGCAGCATGCTTCCCTGGATCCGGCTTGCCATTTTCAGCTCTGTATTCAGCCGCTCCTGCTCCAATGCTTTCCGGTTCTTGATTTCCAGCCGTCTGGTTTTTCTTCTGTCATACCACAGGATACCGGCACTCAGCGTAAACACAGTCGCCAGCAAACAGGCAATGCAGAAGAACGTCTGTTCATAGAAGGCCTTCTGTTTGACGATCTGCACGGAATAGGGTTTGCTGCTGTGTTTGAGGGAATCCTGCACATTCATGACGAACTGATAAGCACCGCCCGGCAGGTTCGTGTACACCACAGGAGCCAGATCTTTCCGGCGCACGGTTGTGGGCTGTCTGTCAAATCCCTCCATCTGGTAAGAGACATACGGATCTGAGAGGGAATAGTTGAATACATAGCTGTACACGGTCAGCTTGTGAACCTGTTGGGGAATATGATAGATCCCGTCTGCATCGGGATAAACCCGGACACCGTCAGTTTCCAGATAGGGAATGGTGATTTTCAGGCTGCTGACCTGTTCGATGGGCGAATTGATATTCACTTTCGCCACGCCACGATTTCCCGCGATATAGAGATCACCCTCTGCCGTCCGTTCGCTGTAGGAGTTGCTGGTGGCAACGCTGGACAGGCCGTTGGCCAGGCTGTAATGGACCGGTGAAATTGTTTCGTTTGCCAGCAGTTCTTCCGTCGGCAGCACATAGATTCCGTTGCTGCTGAGGACCCACATGTCCCCCTCATCGCTTTCATAAAGGTCAAAGTTGTTGGAATACGGGAAGTTGTGTATCGTTGTTATCCGGTAATCCGGTGTCATATACGCGATGGAATTGCTTGTAACAATCCAGTAAAGATCTCTTGCCTCATCGTGCTTGATCTTCATGACGATGCCGGAAGAAAGCCCGTCTTCATAGCTGATGCGGCGCGTCCCGCTGTCATTGATCACGTAGATCCCGTCTCCGTTTGAGCCGAGCAGGATATCGCCGTTTTTCGCTTCCGCCGCGGTCAGGCTCTCGGTATTGACGATACCGTTCTCTTTTCCGTAGCTCGCCGTCACCCGGTCGCCTTCAATGACGGCGACACCGCCGCTGTGGACCACCAGCATGGATCCGTCTTTCCGTTCGCACACCGCTCGAACATAGTTGCTGAGGAGTCCTTCTCCGATACCGAACGAGATTACCTTTCCGTGATCGTAACGCAGGAGGCCGTTTTCTCCCCAGGTTGAGAACCAGAGCCGGTCCCGGCTGTCACGGATGACGGAGCGAATCCGGGCTCCCGCCAGCAGCCTCAGCAGATCGTCTTCTTCCAGATCTGCACCGGAGGCGGTCCTGGCCTCCGTCAGAGGAATACTCTGTGCCGGCACGTCTTTCTCCAGCACGATCAGCCCGGAGTCCGTACCGAGGAACAGAGAACCGCCATACAAACATGTAGAATTTACCACCATCGGCGGAAGATGATACCGTTCGAACACATCGTTAAACCGGTTCGGAACGATCTTCATCACGCCCTGGCGCGTGGACGTGAACCAGAGATTCCCTTCATAGTCCGCCATCGCTGTTACGACGTTGTTGTTCATCGGATAGTCGCTCAGCATATGCAGGCTGTCTCCGTCCAGAACGCCGATCCCGTTTCCGGCACAGAGCCACAGTCTGTGATCGATCATATGAATTCCGTTTATCTTGCTGATGGGCGCGACATCGGTTTTCTCCGCCTCCCGAAGGCCTTCCGGCAGGCTCCCATAATACAGAGAGGATTCTCCGGCCCCGAGATAGACATATCCCGGGCGATCCGGGTCGGGAAGAATGACGTGGACGTCCTCAATGGGGTTCTGATCATCGCCGAGGAAGCTGACAAGCCTGCCTCCCCATAGTGTGAAAATCTCATCCGCATTGCCGCCGCCGTAGACCAGGCCGTCACTGCCTTCATCCAGTTCTTCTGTATAGATGCCTTTGATTTCGGGATCTTCCAGCAGTGTAAGATTCAGTTCGCTGTCAACTGCCACAATGCCTTCTGTCGTGCCGATATAGATCCACCCCTCCCCGTCTTCGGCAATAGCGCAGATCTTTGCCGAGGGAAGGCCGTCCGCCAGGCCCCACTGTTTCAGGCTCCCGCGTTCCATCAGCAAAACACCGTTGTCGTTGGTGCCGATCCACAGGCGTTCCCGGCTGTCAACAAACAGACTGATCACGCCGGTTATTCCCGTGGTAGAGTCAATGTGGAGGAAGCTGCATCCGTCGTAGCGTACAAGCCCGCTGTAACTGCCGATCCAGATAAAGCCATCGCTCGTCTCCGCAATGGCGTTTGCCTCAGACGTCGGCATGCCGTTTGTGTTGTTATAGAGCACCGCCGAATACCAGTCGGGATACGAAACCGGATCCACAAACTGCCGCTGTTCCGCTCCGGAGGTTCCTGTCTCTCCGTCAGAGAAGCCGACTGTCATGCAGGGCAGCAGAAGGGTCAGGATGAGTATTGAGCAGAAGAGAAAGCGCACACCTGCCCCTGCAGAGGTCAGCCTTTTCCGGGAAAACCGCCCGCAGCAGCCGCTCTGACGCATCCGAGTGTATTCTGTTTTCTTCTGGTGCTTTGTCATGCGCTTGTATTTTCTCCTTGCAAGTGGTTGATTATTTATTGTATCAGAGTGCGCGCTCATGTTCAAGAAAAGAAATTCAGGAGGACGGATATCCCAGTTTCTCAGCGCTTGTTGCTCCGGCGCCAGATCTTCTGTTCCTCGGCGGCTTTGATCAGCTCGTCACGGAAGTCCGGATGGGCAATATTGATCAGGGCCTCGGCCCGCTGCCAGGTCGTTCTCCCGGGCAGGCTTGCAAGGCCGTATTCCGTCACGATGTTCGGCGCCTGGGTCCGCGGCGTGGTGATGATATCTCCGTTTGTGAAGTGCGGCAGGATATTGGAGTGCAGTTTTCCGGTTTTATCGGTGAAGGTCGCGTGCATGGCGAGAAAGGCCCTGCCGTGCTCGGCCTCCAACGCGCCGGTAATAAAGTCCACCTGTCCCCCGGTGCCGGAAATCTGCCGCAGACCGGCAGATTCGCTGCTCACCTGGCCGAAGAGATCCACCGCGAGGCAGCCGTTGATGGAAATGAAGTCGTCCAGTTCCCGGATGGTGGCGGGATTGTTGACGTAAGCCATCGGCGC
>CAZMXF010000118.1:5635-7392 GCA_964570015.1 uncultured Oscillospiraceae bacterium
GTCGGCATGGAGGGGTTCACCTCGAGGATGATATGCTCCGCCGCATCCAGGATCTCCTGCATGGCGCAGTTGGTGAGGCCGTAGGAGAAGTTCCCGTTTTTGTCCATGGGCGCGACCGTGACCATCGCCACATTCACCGGCGCATAACCCTTGCGGTAATAGGTTCCGTTGTGCCGGAACAGCATCGGCGTATGGAACGCTCTCCCCTGGTCGATATACTTCCGGTCCAGTCCGGAGCAGTGCCAAAGGTTATAGGTAAAGGAACCAAAGGGGTCATTCTCCACGGTCGGGATCGGAATCATGGAGATCGCGTTGCGGATCTTCACATCGTGCAGCTCTCCGCTGCGTTTTGCCAGTGCTGCATCCAATGCCTGCGGGAAGGAACAGGTCTGGCTGTAGTCTACCCAGTCCCCGTTCTTTACGAGCTTTACCGCTTCCTCCGCCGTGCGGAGCTTCTCTGCATAGATTGCCTGATAATCCATATTCGGCCCTCCTGCCGTTTTCTTTTTTGATATCTTATCATTTCCTGCTTTCAAACGCAAGGATCACGCGGTACATCCCGGCTCCCGACCCGTTCCGCAGAAACATTTTTACAAATCACGTGATTTCCGGTTTACGAATCCCGCTTTTTGTTGTACAATTAAATTTGTATTATTATCTGCTGCCTAATACTTCATTTCAGGAGGAGGATCAAATGCCAAACCTGCAAGAGTCTCTGCGCGCATACAGAGGCAGGCGATGTATTCTGGTCGTTGATGACGAACTGATCAACCGCGAGATTCTCAAAAACTATCTGTGCAATGACTATGAGGTGCTCTGTGCCGCAAACGGTACGGAAGCACTCGCTCTGATGCATGAGCACAAAGACTCGCTGTCTCTGGTGCTGCTGGATCTGCTCATGCCGGTCATGTCCGGTTTCGAGGTGCTGAAAGCTGCTAAGGCAGATGAAGAGCTGAAACGCATCCCCATCATCGTCACCACTTCGGAGCAGGCGGCTGAGTTGGAGAGCCTGCAGCTCGGCGCGATCGATTTTGTTCCGAAGCCCTACCCGGCTGTCGACGTGGTTCTGGCCCGCGTACTGCGAATCATCGAACTCTCGGAAGATCGGGAGATCATTCAGTCCACCGAGCGGGACGCGCTCACCGGCCTTCTCAACAAGGAATTCTTCTATCGCTACGCCGAGCAGTTTGATCAGCGCCATCCGGACATGAAGACCGACGCGGTCATCCTGGATGTCAACCACTTCCACATGATCAACGAGCGTTACGGCAAGGCATACGGAGACGAGGTCCTCCGGCGCATCGGTCAGAAGGCCCGTGAGATGGTCGGTGATTCCGGCGGAATCGTCTGCCGCCGGGAAGCCGACACCTTTATGGTCTACTGCCCGCACCGGGAGGACTATAAGGACATCATGGAGCACGTCTCCACCGGTCTCTTTGAGGATGACCGCAACGCGTCCAACCGTGTGCGCCTGCGCATGGGGATCTATTCCGACGTCGACAAGGGCATTGACATCGAGCGCCGCTTTGACCGGGCCAAGATGGCTTCGGACTCCGTTCGCGGCAACTTTAACAAAGCCATCGGCCTGTATGACAGCCAGCTGCATGAGAAGAACCTCTTTGCCGAGCAGCTGATTGAGGACTTCTCCAAAGCCCTCGAGGAGCACCAGTTCCATGTCTACTACCAGCCGAAGTTCGATATCCGTCCCAACACGCCGGTTCTGGCCGGGGCGGAAGCGCTGGTGCGCTGGATTCACC